>DASQLE010000231.1:0-3938 GCA_035630175.1 Beijerinckiaceae bacterium | reverse complement strand
CGATCGGGCTCAGGTAATCGAGGCCGAGGGCAAGAAAGCCTTCCGTGGCGACGCGGCGGGTGACGTCCTTGATGTGCGGGTTGAGGCCACGGTTCTCGTGGATGACGAGCACCGCCGGAAGCTTGCCGCTGCCGGATCAAGCGGCGCGCGCTCACAACTGCGTGCCTCCTCGCCGGGGTGGGATAACGCCGGAAACCGCTTTGCCAGCCCTCCGGTGCCGTGCTACGGACCCGCGCCAACTCGGAGAGCGCGGCCGTGGCCGCGCTTCGCCCTTTTGCAGTGATCCAGGAGTTGGTTGCATGGCCCGTCTCGCCGCCGATCGGATCGTCGAGGGTCTCACCTTCGACGACGTGCTCCTGCGGCCGGGACGGTCGGCAGTGCTGCCGGCCGATGTCGACGTCCGGACCCGCCTGACCCGCACGATCCCGCTGAACCTGCCGATTGTCGCCTCGGCCATGGACACCGTCACCGAGGCGCCGATGGCCATCGCCATGGCCCAGAACGGCGGCCTCGGCGTCATCCACCGCAACCTCGAGCCGGGGCCGCAGGCCGAGCAGGTGCGCCTCGTCAAGAAATATGAATCCGGCATGGTGATGAACCCGATCACCATCCATCCCGACGAGACCCTCGCCGACGCCCTCGACGTCATGCGCCGCAACGGCATCTCCGGCATTCCCGTGGTCGAGCGCGGGCCGGGCGGCGCCAAGGGCAAGCTGGTCGGCATCCTCACCAACCGCGACGTGCGCTTCGCCACCAATCCGGGCCAGCGCGTCGCCGAGCTGATGACCAAGGACCGGCTCATCACGGTGCGCGAGGGCGTCGGCCAGGACGAGGCGAAGCGGCTCCTGCACCAGTTCCGCATCGAGAAGCTGCTCGTCGTCGACGACCATTTCCGCTGCATCGGCCTCATCACCGTCAAGGACATGGAGAAGCAGGTCGCGCATCCGCACGCGGCCAAGGACAATCAGGGCCGTCTCCTCGTGGCGGCGGCGACGACCACCGGCGAGAGCGGCTTCGAGCGCTCCGAGCGGCTGATCGAGGCCGGCTGCGACGTGATCGTCGTCGACACGGCGCACGGCCATTCCGTGCGCGTGCTGGAGAGCGTCGCGCGGGTCAAGAAGCTGTCCAACGCCGTGCAGGTGATCGCCGGCAACATCGCGACGCGCGACGGCGCGCGAGCGCTGATCGATGCCGGCGCCGACGCCATCAAGGTCGGCATCGGGCCGGGCTCCATCTGCACGACCCGCATCGTCGCCGGCGTCGGCGTGCCCCAGCTCACGGCCATCCTGGAAGCGGTCGAGGCGGCCGGCGAGGCGGGCGTGCCGGTGATCGCCGACGGCGGCATCAAGTTCTCCGGCGACCTCGCCAAGGCGCTCGCGGCGGGCGCCGCCTGCGGCATGGTCGGCTCGCTCCTCGCCGGCACCGACGAGGCGCCCGGCGAGGTGTTCCTGTATCAGGGGCGCTCCTACAAATCCTACCGCGGCATGGGCTCCGTCGGCGCCATGGCGCGCGGCTCCGCCGACCGCTACTTCCAGGCCGAGGTGCAGGACGCCCTCAAGCTCGTGCCCGAGGGCATCGAGGGCCAAGTCGCCTACAAGGGGCCCGTGGCGGCCGTGCTGCATCAGCTCGCCGGCGGCCTGCGCGCCGCCATGGGGTATGTCGGCGCCGCCGACCTCGCCGAGTTCCGCGACAAGGCCGAGTTCATCCGCATCACCGGCGCGGGCCTGCGCGAAAGCCACGTCCACGACGTCACCATCACCCGCGAGAGCCCGAACTACCCGACGCGAGCCTGAGCCAGCATGACCGTCGACGCCATTCTCCTCCCGCTCTTCGTCCAGGTCGGGCTCACCTTCTTCCTGTTGTTCTGGATGGGCTTCGTGCGCATCGGCGCGCTCAAGCGGCGCGAGGTGGCGGTGCCCGATATCGCGCTGCGCCAGCCGGCCTGGCCGGAACGCCCGACGCAGATCGCCAATGCGTATCACAACCAGCTCGAGCTGCCGCTGCTCTTCCACGTGCTCGTCATCCTCGCCCTGTTCACGCGCAAGGCGGACACGCTGTTCGTCGTTCTGGCCTGGATGTTCGTGGCGACCCGGCTGGTGCATGCGGCCATTCAGGTGACGAGCAACAATGTGCAGCGTCGCTTCACCGCCTTTTTGGTCGGCGCCCTCATTCTCCTCCTCATGTGGATCATCTTCGCGCTGCGCATCTTCTTCGCGGGCCTCTGAGCCATGCAGCCGGCCGCGCGTCTGTCGGCGGCGATCGAGGTCCTGTCCGACATCGAGGCACGTCGCCGCCCTGCCGCCGACGCGCTCAAGGATTGGGGCCTGTCGCACCGCTTCGCCGGCTCCAAGGACCGCGCCGCCATCGCCAGCCTCGTCTATGACGGGCTGCGGCGCAAAGCCTCCGCCGCCTGGCTGATGAACGATGCGTCCCCGCGCGCCGCCATCATCGGCACCCTACGCCTCGAGCGCGGCCTGCAGCCGGACGGCATCGCCGCCTTGTTCTCGGGCGAGGGCCATGCCCCGCCACAGCTCTCGGAGGCGGAGCAGGAGCGCCTGGCGAGCGGCTCCCTCGACGGCGCCCCGGCGCATGTGGCGGGCGATTGTCCCGAGTGGATCGCGCCCTCGCTGGCGCGGACCTTCGGCGACAGCCTCGTCGCCGAGTTGCAGGCGCTCGCCGCCCGCGCGCCGCTCGACATCCGCGTCAACAGCCTCAAGACGACGCGGGGGGAGGCGAGGGCGGCGCTTGCGCATCTCGCCACGGCCGAGACGCCGCATTCGCCGCTCGGCCTCCGCATCGCCCTGGGCGAGGACGGGCGCGGACCGGCGCTGCAGGCCGAGCCGGGATTCCTGAAAGGCTGGATAGAGATCCAGGACGAGGGCTCGCAGCTGGCGGCGCTTCTGACGGGGTCGAAAGTCGGCGAGCAGGCCGTCGATCTGTGCGCCGGCGCCGGCGGCAAGACCTTGGCGCTCGCTGCCCTTATGGACAATGCCGGCCAGATCTACGCGACCGACGAGGAACCTCGCCGCCTCGCGCCGATCCACGAGCGCCTGAAGCGCGCCGGGGCCCGCAACGTGCAGGTGCGCACGCCGCGCGGTCGCGCCGACGCCGTCGCCGATCTCGACGGCCGCATCGATTGCGTCCTCGTCGACGCGCCCTGCACGGGCTCCGGCACCTGGCGCCGCAACCCGGATGCGAAGTGGCGTTTGCGCCCCGGAACCTTGGAGGTGCGGCGCCGGGAGCAGGCGGCCGTGCTCGACCGGGCGGCGCGGCTCGCTCGGCCGGGCGGGCGCATCGTCTACGTGACCTGCTCGGTGCTGCCCGAGGAGAACGACGAGGCCGTGGCAGATTTCCTCGCCCGACACGAAGGCTTCGCGGCGATGCCGGCTGTCGACGTGCTGGACCGCGCAGGCTTCAACCATCTCACGGAGGCGGTTCGGCTCAACACGCACGGCCTGCAGATGTCGCCGCGCTTGACGGGGACGGACGGTTTCTATGTCGCCGAGCTCCGCCGCAACGCGCGATGAGTGCGGCATCGTCGGCTCGCGTTGCGCGGGGTGCCGCGATCACTTAAGCACCCGCCATGACGCAGTCCCACGACAAGATCCTGATCGTCGATTTCGGCTCGCAGGTGACGCAGCTGATCGCCCGGCGCGTGCGCGAGGAGGGTGTCTATTCGGAGATCGTGCCCTTCCAATCGGCCGAAAAGGCTTTTCGCGAGATGAAGCCGAAGGGCGTCATCCTGTCGGGCGGGCCGGAATCGGTGACGACCGACGCCTCGCCGCGGGCGCCGCAGAGCGTGTTCGACGCCGGCGTGCCGGTGCTCGGCATCTGCTACGGCGAGCAGACCATGGCGGCGCAGCTCGGCGGCGCCGTCGAGGCGGGGCATCACCGGGAGTTCGGCCGCGCCGAGGTCGAGGTGATCGCCGACACGCCCC
>DASQLE010000230.1:0-4957 GCA_035630175.1 Beijerinckiaceae bacterium | reverse complement strand
GACGGCATGATGCTGCTCATGGGTGCGCCGCTGCCTTGCCCCGACCCGGCGCTGAGCGCCGCGCGCATGGCGCTCGAGATGCAGGAGGCCGTGCAGGTTCTCATCGCCGGCTGGCGGAGGCGCGGCTACGCCATCGGCTTCGGCATGGGCCTTGCGCAGGGCGAGGCTACGATCGGCCGCATCGGCTACGAGGGCCGCCTCGACTACACGGCCATCGGCAGCGTCGTGAACCTCGCCTCGCGGCTCTGCGCGGCCGCCAAGGACGGCGAGATCCTCGCGGATGCGACGGTCGCCGCAGCCGTGCGCCCGCTTCTCGCAGTCGAGGACCTCGGTACCCTGCCGCTCAAGGGCGTCGACGACCTGCAGGTCTACAGGATCAGGGAGAGCCGCGCGGCTGATGCCGATGCGATCCCGCCCGTGCCGGCCAGGGCGGCGTCTTGATCAGTCCTCGAGGTCGGTGTCGAGGATCGCCATCTGGAAGTTGAACGAGCGGTCGCCTTCCTCGTCGTCGACGAACAGGACGCCGATGAACTCCTCGCCCACATAGACTTCGGCCGAGTCGGTCTTTTTCGGCCGCGCCACGACGCGAATGGAATGGTTCGCGAAGGTCTGGCGCAGGTAGCGCTCGACTTTCGCCATTTCCGACTTGTCCAATCCGGAGCCTCTCGAAGCTGTGCCGCGGCGCAGCCCTTGCCACGGGCATGCCGCGCCCGCAAGCGTGACAGTCGAGATCACGCTGCTTTTTGACGGAATCGTCAAAAAGCAGGCAACGCGATCGTTCTCAAAATGTAGAGCATGCTTTGTGCGATAAACCGGTGCCACTTTATCGCAGCTCTAGATTCCTTCCATCTCGCGGATGAGCTGGTCCATCGCCCGCGCCGGCTCGGCGCAGGTCACCTCGCCGACGGCGCGCGCCGGCACGCCGGCGACCGTCATCTTCGGCGGTACCGACCTGAGCACGACGGAGCCGGCCGCGACGCGGGCGCATTCGCCGACCTCGATATTGCCGAGGATCTTGGCGCCGGCGCCGATCAGGACGCCGCGGCGGATTTTCGGATGGCGGTCGCCGCGCTCCTTGCCGGTACCGCCGAGGGTCACGTCCTGCAGGATGGAGACGTTGTCCTCGACCAAAGCCGTCTGGCCGATGACGACGCCGGTGGCGTGATCGATGAAGATGCCCTTGCCCATGCGCACCGCCGGGTTGATATCGACCTGGAACACCTCCGAGGCCCGGCTCTGCAGATAAAGCGCGAAGTCATGGCGCCCGGCCTGCCACAGCCAATGGGCGAGACGGTGCGTCTCGAGGGCGTGAAAGCCCTTGAAATAGAGCACCGGCTCGAGGAGGCGCGTGCAGGCGGGATCGCGGTCGGCGACGGCGGCGATGTCGGCCCGGAAGGCCTCCCCGAACATGCCGTCGGCTTCGATCGCCTCGAGATAGGTCTGGGCGATGAGGTCGTCCGACATGACCGGGTGGCCGAGCCGCGAAGCGAGGCGATGCACCACGGCCGATTCCAAAGTCGGGTGGTTGAGGATCGTCGTGACGACGAAGCCCGTCATGGCGGGCTCCTGCCGGATGGCGGCCTCCGCCTCCCCGCGCAGCCGCGTCCACACCGGATCGACGATCCCGGCCACGTCCTGGCTCTCGGCTCTGGCACTCTGCGACATGGGCTCACTCCTCCTTCAGAGCGTCTAGCATAAATGGGGAGCGCCCGGCCAACGCAACACCACCCGGCGAAGCGCCTTCCCTCCGCCCTTAGGGAAGGGGAAAGGCCGTCACGGCCGCTCCGCCAGGAAGGCGAGCACCCCCTCCTTGTGCGTCCTGTCGCCGACGGCGAGGTTGTGGTCGCGTCCGGGGATGTCGAGGGCGCGCGCGTTCGGCATCAGGGTCGCCAGATCCTGCGCCGACCCGGCAACCTCGTCCTTGGTGCCGACCGCGACCAGGGCCGGCGCGCGGATCCGCGCCACCTCGTCGCGGGACAGCACCTGGCGCGAGCCGCGGATGCAGGCGGCGAGGGCTTTCAGATCGCTTTTCGTCTGCTCGGCGAAGGCCCGGAACATGCGCTGCATGGGGTCGGCGAGGGACGCCGCCGACGGCGCCTCCATCGCATCGGCGATGCCGACCGGCAGCCCGACGCCCTCGACGAGCTTGATGCCGATGCCGCCGAGCAGCACGGAGCGCACGCGCGCGGGATGTTCGAGCGCGAGATGGGCGGCGATGCGCGCGCCCATCGAATAGCCCATCACGTCGGCGCGCTCGATGCCGAGATGGTCGAGGAGCCGGCGCCCGTCCTCGGCCATGACCGACGAGTGATAGGCGGCCGGCTCGTAGAGCTTGTCGCTCTGCCCGTGGCCGCGGTTGTCGAAGGCGACCACGCGATAGCCGGCGGCGGCCAGCGTCTTGGTCCACAGGGTGTTCACCCAATTGATCGCATGCGTCGACGCGAAGCCATGGATGAGCAGAACCGGATCGCCGGGCTCCTTGGAGGCCGGGATGTCGACGAAGGCGATGCGCACCCTGTCCGAGTCGAAGAACTGCATGCGGATGGTCTCGCGGCTGTCGCCGGCCCTTTAAGCAGCGCGGTCCCTGTCCGGCAACGCCTTCGCGCGATGCTACGCAACGAGCTTGAGGCCGACGATGCCGCCGACGATCAGGCCGAGGCAGGCGAGCCGCAGGATTGTCGCCGGCTCGCCGAACAGCACGATGCCGAGGATGGCGGTGCCGAGGGCGCCGACGCCGGTCCAGATCGCGTAGGCGGTGCCGACCGGCAGGGTCTTCAGGGCGAGGCCGAGCAGGCCGAGGCTGACCACCATGCTGGCGATGGTCAGGAGCGTCGGCAGCGGACGGCTGAAGCCGTCCGTATATTTCAGGCCGATCGCCCAGCCGACCTCGAAGAGGCCGGCGACGAACAGGTAAGCCCAGGCCATGACAGGCTCCGTCGATGGCAGGGCCGTCCCCACCTGTGCAAAAGAGCGCGGCCGTCCGCGCAGCGTCAGATGGGACGCGCGGTCGTCGAGGTCAAGCGAGGTGAGCGCTCTAGGCGCGCCGCCCGCGAGCGGCTAAGGAGACGCCGCATTTCACAGGACGATCGCGATGGCCGAGACGGGCATTCCCCATTTCCACAACGATGTCGGCGTTGCCGCCATCGATGTCGGCTCCAAGGAATTCATGTGCATCGGCGCGCGGCCGCCCTTCGACCATCCGCACATCTTCATCGATATGGGCGACGAGGACGATGCGGTGTGCGGCTATTGCGGCACGCATTTCCGCTACAAGGCGGCGCTCGGCCCCGGCCGGGCCGACCCCGCCGCCTGTCTCTGGGACCGGCGCGGCGCCGCGGCTTAGATCACGATGCGTTCTGATTGATCAATCGAAACGCATGAACGTGATCGATTCCAAGGAGTTGAGCATGCTGTTCTCCGAAAGGTCTTTCCTCGGACTTGATCCGGGTGTGGTCCATCCTCGGATCAAGTCCGAGGGCATGCTTTTCGGCAGCATGCTCTAGCGCCGCCGGCGTGGCCCTGAACGTCGCGATCGTCGGCGCCGGCATCGGCGGGCTGACGGCGGCGCTCGCCCTCGCCACGCGCGGCCACGACGTCACCCTGATCGAGCGCCGCACCGGCTTCGGCGAGACCGGCGCCGGCATCCAGCTCTCGCCCAACGCCAGCCGCGTGCTCATCGATCTCGGGCTCGGCCCGGCCCTGCGCCGCGCCGCCGCCGAGCCGGACCGGGTGGTCGTGCGTGCCCTCGGCAGCGGCGACGCCATCGGCGAGGTGGCGCTCGGCTCCTTCATGCGCGGGCGCTTCGGGGCGCCCTATTGCGTGCTGCACCGGGCCGGGCTGCAGACGATCCTGCTCGATGCGGTGCGCGGACGCGCCGGCATCCGCCTGCTCGTCGGACGCACGGCGAACGCCTTCGGCAGCGGGCCGGACGGCGCCGTCGTGACCGTCGCGGGGGCGGGCGGCGCCGTCGAGACCCTGGCGGCCGACGTCATCGTCGGCGCCGACGGCCTGTGGTCGGCGACCCGCGCCGCAATCGGCGACCGGCGCCGCCCGGTCTATCGCGGCGTCGCCGCCTGGCGCGCCACGATTCCGCGCGAGGCGGCGCCCGCCGAGCTTCAGGGCAACGACACCGGCCTGTGGCTCGGGCGCGCCGGGCACGTGGTGCATTACCCGATCGACGGCGGCCGGCTCGTCAACATCGTCGCCCTCGAGCGCCGCCGCGCGCCCGTCGAGGGCTGGTCCGCGCCGGGCGAGGCGAGCGCGCTCCTGCATCGCTTCCGGCACGCCGCTCCGGCCCTGACCGCGCTGCTGGCGGCGCCCAAAGAGTGGCTGCTCTGGTCCCTGTTCGACTTGTCCGCCAAGACCCTTGCGCACGGCCGCGTCGCCCTCATCGGCGATGCCGCGCATCCGGTCCTGCCCTTCCTGGCGCAAGGCGGCGCCCTCGCGATCGAGGACGCGGCCGCCCTCGCGGCGGCTGTGTCGACCCGCGCCGACGCGCCGGCCGCCCTCGCCGCCTATGCCTCGGATCGCCTCGCGCGCGTGCGCCGCGTGCAAAAGGAGGCGCGCCGCAACGCCCGGCTCTACCACGCGCGCGGCCTCGTCGCGCTGGCGCGCAACCGCGTCATGCGCCGCCTCGGCCCCGCCGGCATGGCCGAGCGTTACGCCTGGCTCTACGATTGGCGCGCGCCAAGCTGACGCGGTTTCCGTATGACGCGGCTTGCATCGACACGGACGCGCGGCTAACGCTCGCGGGTTCGCGGACGTGGCGGAACCGGTAGACGCAAGGGACTTAAAATCCCATGCGCTAAGTTTGGATTTGCTTCGGTTCCGTATCACTCTCGTAAAATTCCTTTGAATGAGGAGATTTAGTAAGGCTCATATCTATCGAGGCATCCCCAACGCTCCCTAAATCCCGTCTACACACCGTCTACATAGGGGAGGATCGATGCGGGGGACA
>DASQLE010000229.1:0-8024 GCA_035630175.1 Beijerinckiaceae bacterium | reverse complement strand
ATTCCCGGGATCGGCCCGAAGACGAGCGCCGCCGTTCTGTCCTTCTCGACCTTGCGCAAGGCGGCGCTGCCCGTCGACAGCCATCACCACCGCGTCGCGCAGCGCACAGGGCTGATCCCCGCCACAACCGATGTCGGCCCGTCCCACGCCGCCCTCGCGGCGCTGCTGCCAGTCGATTGGGATGCGCAAAGGGTCTACGACCATCACGAGGTCATGATGCTGCACGGGCAGCGCTGCTGCTTCTTCAGAAACCCGGCTTGCGCGCGCTGTCCGATCCTCGACCTGTGCCCGACCGGGCAGGCGCGGACGACCGGCGAATCCGCACCCGCCCGGGCGGAGGCGCAGCGGCGCGGCGTCGCGGCATCTGCAAGCGACGCCCACGCTCCGGCCGGCGCGGCGAGACGAGCGACTCGCCGGACCGCTTGAACGCAGTTAAAGGGGTCTCGCGTCCCGCCTCGCTCGGGACCTCCGCTGCCCTTCCGCCGTCGATCGAAATTCAGCCGACCCCCGAGCCTTGGGAACACCGTGCCGCGCATCCTGACCTACAACGTGCATCGTTGCATGGGTGTCGACGGCCGTCTGTCGCCGGCCCGCATTGCCGAGGTGATCGCCTCCTGCAATCCGGACATCGTCGCCCTTCAGGAACTCGACGTCGGGCGCATCCGCTCCGGCGGCGTCGACCAAGCGCACGCCATCGCCGAGGAGCTCGGCATGCAGATGCATTTTCATCCGGCCTTCCAGGTCATGGAGGAGGCGTTCGGCGACGCGATCCTCACGGCCCGGCCGTCGCGGCTGGTCAAGGCCGGAGCGCTGCCCGGCTGGGGCACGCGTCGTTTCGTCGAGCCGCGCGGCGCCTTGTGGGCGAGCGTCAACCTCGGCGGCGCCGAGGTGCAGGTCATCAACACCCATCTCGGGCTGCGCGGGCCGGAGCGTCTCTTGCAGGTCGAGACGCTGCTCGGACCTGATTGGTATTGTCACCCAGCCTGCCGCGCGCCGGTCATCGTGGCGGGCGATTTCAACGCCATCCCCCGCTCCCGGGTGTATCGTCGCCTGTCTGCGCATCTGCGCGACGCCCAGGCCGCTCCGCACAATGCCCGTCCTCGTCCGACCTTTCCCGGTCGCGCGCCCATCCTGCGCGTCGATCACGTCTTCGTCGGGCGGTCGGTCGAGGTGCTGCGCGCCGAGACGATCCGCACGCCGCTGGCGCGCGTCGCCTCGGACCACCTGCCGCTGCTTGTCGAGTTCCGCATCGCGGCGGCGAAGAGCGGCCTGCACGGCCGCACGATCATAGCGACCGAGGCGTGATCCCGGATCGTTGCCGCTGGCGGCGCGTTGACGTGTCGCATCCGCCGGCCGACCGTCGCCGAGCGTTCCGGAACAGCCGATGAA
This sequence comes from Beijerinckiaceae bacterium, assembly GCA_035630175.1. Lineage (GTDB taxonomy): Bacteria > Pseudomonadota > Alphaproteobacteria > Rhizobiales > Beijerinckiaceae > JAJKJG01. The sequence goes on along the minus strand of DASQLE010000229.1, from coordinate 6,635 downwards.
GCAGGAACCAGCGAACACGGCCCGGGCGCCTGGGGAGGAGGGGAAGAGCCGGAAGCGCCGCGTCTGGATGTCCCTCTTGGCCGTCGCTGCCGTGTCCCTGGCGGCGTTTCTCCTTTATCGCACCCTGAGCCGTTACAGTTTCGATGAGATCCTTGCTTCGGTGAGGGCGGTGCCGTTCGCGCGGCTGGCGGGAGCTGCGGGCTTTGCCGCGGCCAGCTATCTGTGCCTGACCGGGTTCGATTGGCTCGCGGTGCGCTATGCCGGCAAGCCGCTGCCCTACCGCAAGACGGCGCTCGCCTCCTTCGTCAGCTTGTCCCTCGGACACAATATCGGTCTTGCCGCCTTGAGCAGCGGCGCCATCCGCTATCGCTTCTATTCGCGCTGGGGCCTGAGCACCGGCGATGTCGCCAAGGTCATCCTGTTCTGCGGGGCGACCGTGGCGCTCGGCCTCGGCACGCTCGGCGGGGTCGCGCTTCTGCTGCGCTCGGACTTGGCTGCGGACATCACTGGTCTTGGCCGCGGGATCGTGCTTGCGCTCGGCGTCGCCTGCCTCGCCGTCATCGCGGCCTATCTGCTCTTGTCGGCGTTCGTGCGGCGGCCGCTGACCTTCCGGCGCTGGAGTCTCGAGATGCCGCCTTTGCGGCTCGCCCTCGCCCAGGTGATGGTCGGGCCGTTGAATTTCGCCTGCGTTGCAGCCTGCCTTCACCAGGCGCTGGCGAGCGTCGCCGACACCCCGTATCTCGCGGTCGCGTCGGTCTACGTGATCGCCAACGTGACCTCGCTGATCAGCCATGTGCCGGGCGGGCTCGGGGTGATCGAGAGCGTCGTCATGTTCCTGCTGCCCGGGATCAACCTGATCGGCGCGCTCCTCGTCTTCCGCTTCGTCTACTTCCTGGTGCCGCTCGCGCTCGGCAGCATCGTCTTCGCCGTCACGGAAATCGTGTTCCGGCGGCGCGACGCCGCGGGCCGATCCGGGGCCCTCGGCGCGGCGTCCCCTTAAGCTGCTGCGCGCTTAATTGAAGCGGCGTCGCAGCTTGCGGCGGCGCAGAAACCAGAGGGGCTCGAACGGCTTTTTCGGATCGAGCAGGCGCGTGCCGAAGACGGGCCGCGTCGGACCCTCGCCCGACATGGCTTCGAAGGGGCAAAGCCGGCATGGTCCCGTGTTCAGGGAGTTCACCGCCCCGATAACGGACCCCGTCTCGGCGGTGGCCGCCGTCACGGTCTGTGGATCGACGCCGAGATGCTCGGCGAGCAGCGCGTCGCGGATGCGCAGGATCGTCGCCCGCTCCGCGTCGGTCGTGGCCTCGATCGCGAGGTCGCACTCCGTATCCAGTCCGAAGGAGCGGTTGTTGAGGTTGGAGGAGCCCACGCGCAGGAAGACGTCGTCGACCATGATGAGCTTCGAATGCACGAGTACCTGCTGCCCGCTGCCGTCGGCCTTGGGCACGAGCGGGTAGGACACGAGCAGCCGGCCGTGGCGGTCGGCGCGTTTCATGCGCCGGATGAGGTGATCCCGGTTGCGGCCCATCAGCAGCCGCTCCAGCAGCCCGCGCGATTCGTGCGTCATCAGCACGACGATCTCCGGCCCCGTTTCCTGCCGGAGGCTCTCGACCAAGACATCGCCGATATAGGCGGCGGTCATGTATTGCGCTTCGATGTAGATGGTCTTGCGCGCCGCCTTGAGGGCGTCGACCGCCAGGATGGCGGCCTCGTTGACGGGCGGCTCCTCGTTCCAGGGCGGCGCCGTGCGCACGATCGCGACGGGCGTGTCGGTGAAATCGGCAGAGAGACCGCGCGGCCAGATGTCGTCCGGGCCGGACGGATCGGGCAGGTCTTCGCCCGTCGCGTCGTGCCAACGCCGCGAGGCGAGGGCGCAGACGTCGCGCGCCGCCGCGCCCTGCACGGCCATCTGCACGTCGTGGACGGGGCTGTAGGGCGTGCCGTCCGGCTGGACGCGGACGGGGTCATCGGCGACGTGCGGGTGCCTGTCCCAGCGGCGAACGGTCAGATCGATGCCGCCGACGAAGGCCAGGCCGCCGTCGATGCAAACGATCTTCTGGTGGTGGGCGGCGTAGAGCGGGTGCCGGGTGTCGAGCTTGAGCGTGATGCGCGGGTGCTCCTGCCACTCGGCGCCGAAGAGAAGCGGAAGCGGCGCCCCGGGGGCATGCAGGACGGCGACGCTCCACACGAGGATACGAATCTCGAGCTCGGGGCGCGCTTCGACGAGGGAGCGCAGCAGCGGCCCGAGTTCGGGCGATTCCTCCGGCGACGCGTCCGGGCGCAGGCGGATGCGGCCATCGAAATCCCAGCCGACGATCATCACGGAGCGCTTGGCTTGGCGAAGGGCATCCTCGAGATGGGCGAAATACGGCCCGCCGTCGCTCATCACGGCCGCCTTGGCGGCGCGGCTGATCCGCCAGCAGTTCCGGCCGGGCTGGAGGATGCGTCCGGCGGACGGCGCCGAAACCGCGCCGGGCACGGACGTCTCAGGTTTCTCGAAGGCGGGCTCGGGCAAGCGCATGCGGGCGATCTGAATGGAACTGGTGTCCAACTCCGGACGGCGGCTCCGGTTCCGGCCAAGCTTGGCGAGACGCTCCCGGAGGAACGATCATCGTAAACGAACGGCTTATTCGGCCCGTATCCACGGCAGGCGGCCGCCTGTCTGCCTAGCCTCGTACAAGGCGATCCCGGAGGCGGTCGCGACGTTCAGGGAGTCGCAGCCGGGCGCCATCGGCACCCGGACGGAGCGTGTGCGCGTCAGGATGTCGGCAGGGAGGCCACGGCCTTCGGCGCCGACCAAGAGGGCCGTGCGGTCGCCGAAGGCGATCTCGCGGAGGGTTTCGCGGCCGCTCGGGCTCAGCGCCACGCTCTCGTAACCGGCCGCATAGAGGGCATCGATGAGGGCGCCGGCCGAGCTGGCGCGCGCGAACGGCACAAGCAGGCTCGCCCCGGCCGAGACGCGAATCGCCTTGCGGTAGAGCGGGTCGCACGTCGTTCCGTCGAGAAGAACCGCGTCGGCCGCGAAAGCAGCGGCATTGCGGAAGACGCCGCCGACATTGTCGTGATTGACAAGCCCGACGAGGCCGACGACGAGGGCCCGCGGCCCGATGCCGGCAAGCAACTCCGCCGGCGATGTTTCGGCGCCGCGCCGCCCGACCGCGAGGACGCCGCGATGGATCGGAAAGCCGACGACCTGGTCCATGATCGCCCGCGGCGCCGTGTAGACGGGAACCGCATGGGGCAGCGCCTCGAGCAGCGGAGCAAGGCGAGGCAGGCGCGTGTCGAGCAGGAAGACGGACTCGATCGCGAAGCGGGAGCCGACGAGCGCGCCGAGGACGATCTCGCCTTCGGCGATGAAGCGCCGGCCATGGCCGATGAGGTCGCGCTCACGGATGCCGAGATAGGCGGCGACGCGCGGATCGTCGGCGTCCGCGATGCGCTCGACGGGTCTCACGGCGCTCAAGCATGATGCCGAAAAGTGGACACCACTTTTCGGAAGAACATCATGCTCAACCTCTTGGAATCGATCACGTTCATGCTTGTTGGTTGAGTCAACCAAAAAGCATCGTGATCTGGCCGCGACCGCCCCTCGCCGGCGCTCACTCGTAACCGGCCTCGGCGGTGCGGGCCAGCACGCCTTCGCGGCGGCGACTGCGGAGCCAGGGCAGCACCAAGGCGATCACCACCATCACCCACAGGACGTTGCCGAGGGTCGACGAGAACAGGATGCTGAAGTCGCCTTGGCCGATGCGCATGGAGCGCAGCAGGTACTGCTCGAACAGCGGTCCCATGAGCACGCCGATCAGGATGGCCGTGACCTCGTATCCGGTCTTGCGGGCGACGTAGCCGATCACGCCGAAGAACAGCGCCAGGCCCATGTCGAAGACATATTCCCGCTCCGAGAAGGCGGCGACCGTCACCAGCGACAGGATGAGCGGCACGAGGTAGCGGGTCGGCACCCATACCACCCGGCTCATGTAGCGCGCCAACGGCAGGATCAGGATGGCCATGTACAGGTAGGAGACGAGCATCTGCATGTAGATCGAGTAGACCAGCTCCGAGCGCTCGATGAACAGGCGCGGCCCGAGCAGCACCCCGTGATAGGTGAGCACGATCATCATGATGGCGCCGGTCGTGCCGCCCGGAATGCCGAGGGCGAGCACCGGCACCAGCGTGCCGGAGGTGACGCCGTTATTGGCCGATTCGGGCGCGATCACCCCCGGCGGGTGACCGGTGCCGTAGAGCTCGGGCGTCTTCGAGAGGAGCTTCGAGTAGTGATAGGCGAGAAAGGCGGCGACCGTTGAGCCGGCTCCCGGCAGGATGCCGATGACGAGGCCGATCAGCGAGGTCCAGACGGTCTGCCACCAGTAGCGGGCGGTGATCCACAGGCCGTCGAGCGTGTCGTGCCAGCGCACCTCCTTGGCGGCGGACAGGTCCTCGTCGCGCACGATCGTCTCGCTCTCGATGAGGACGAGCGCCTCGGAGATGGCGAACAAGCCGATGAGGACCGGGATCAGCGGCACGCCGTCGCTGAGCTCGAGGAACCCGAACGTCGCGCGCGGAGAGCCGTAGATCGGATCGGCGCCGATGGCGCCGATCATCAGGCCGAAGAAGCCGGCGATGAGGCCCTTGACCAAGTCCTTCGCCGCGATCGCGGCGATCAGGGTCAGCCCGAACACCATGACGACGACCATCTCGACGCTGCGGAAGTAGAGACCGAGCTGGCCGAGCGCCGGCAGCACGGCCATCGTCGCGACCGTGGTGATGAGTCCGCCGAAGGCCGAGGCCGCGAAGCACAGGACGAGCGCCTGCTGCGCCTGCCCTTTGCGGGTCATCGGATATCCGTCGAGGGTGGTCGCGGCGGCGCCGCCTTCGCCCGGCATGTTGAACAGGATGGCCGGTATGCCGCCGCCGAGCTGCGTCGTGCAGTAGAGCGAGATCATGAACGCCATCCCCGCCTCGATGCTCATGTGCAAGGTGAGCGGCAGGAGGATGATGAGCGTGTTCTGGGCGCTGAAGCCGGGCAGGATCCCGACCACGATGCCGAGCAGCATGCCTGGGATGATCACCCACCATAGACCGAGCGCGCTCGTGAAGAGACCGAAGAGGGCACCGTCGGCGAGCTGCATGTCTATCGTCCGAGGAAGGAGCCGAGCAGCGTCTCGAGGAGGCCTTGCGGCAGGCGGCTGTTGAGCAGGTAGATGAGCAGCACGTAGACGACGGCCGCCGTCACGCCGGCGACCCCGAGCAGGGCGCGCAGGCTGCGCACACCCATCAGGAGCATGCAGCCGACGAGCAGGAGGAACAATCCCGTCGCCGTGCCGACCCACTCGATCGTGGCGATGAAGAGCGCCACGAGGAGAACGAGACCGAGGCGCTGGCGATTGAACGCGCTATCGCTGAACAGATCGCCGAAGCCGGCGGTGGCTTGGCGCCGGGAGATCGCGAGGCTCATACGCACGACGTGCAGGATGCAGAGCGGCGCGAGCACGGCACCGATGAAGACGCCGGTAACCTTCGCTTCCCACGTCAGGCCGAGGGTGGTCGCCGAATAATAGGCGATCAGAGCCAGCGCGAGGACGGGGATGATGAAATCCGCCCCGAGCGGCCCCGACAAGCCTTCCTTTTCCGGGGCATCGACCCTCGGCTCGACCGGCGTCTCGGTGGCCACTGTGCTCTCCTGCATTCTTCAGCACGAGGATCGATCGCCAGGGCCCATCGACCTGCAATCGGCGCGCCGCCCTCGATCCGTCTATTTCTGCGCGCTCAGCACCTTCTCGTAGCGCTTTGCGAGGTCCACCATCGCGAGCGCGTAATCGGTGCAGATCTTGCGGTCGCCGTACCGCAGCGCCTCGGTCGGCGCGCCGCTCTTCTCGAAGGCGTCCTTGAACACCGCCGATTTGTGCGCCTCCTCGGCCGTCTTCTGGAGCATCTCGAAATGGTTGGCGTTGGCGTCGGCCCATTGCGTGTGGATGGCCCAGGCCCGCGACGAGTAGAGGTCCGGGATGTTGGTGTTGAAGACGGAATTCACGGTCGGGGCGTTGTCCGTCTCCTTGGCGAAGATGTTCTCGCGGTTGAAGACGCCGAGCACGCGCAGCCGGTCGTTGAGCGAGAGAACGCCCGTGATCGGCAGCGCGCCGACTTCGGCTTCGCCGTTCAGCACGGCGATGTAGGTCGGATTGCCGCCGCCGTAAGGGATGAGGTTGTATTTGGAGCCGGTCGCGTCGCCGAGCGCGAGAAGGCCGATCGAGGCCGGATGCGGGATGCGGCTGACCGCAACGTTCAGCGTCTTCTTCTTGGCGGCATCGACCACGGACTTGAGATCCTTGTAGGGCGAGTCGCGCTTGACGAAGATGCAGCTGTCGTCGATGTCCGTGCGGCTGAAATAGATGAAGTCCTCCGGGAACTTATAGTCCGGCTTCTGGATCGCATACATGATCATCTCGGCGCCCATATTGCCGAACAGCATGTTGTGACCGTCGCGCTGGCGGCGCTTGACGAAGAGCTCGTAGCCGATCTGTCCGGCAGCGCCCGGATGGAAAGAGTATTCGAATTGCTGGCCGAGCGATTTCGACCAGGCGTCGTCGAAGGCACGCGCCAGCCGCTCGGCGCCGCCGCCCTGGCCGGTCGGGATG
>DASQLE010000228.1:0-9093 GCA_035630175.1 Beijerinckiaceae bacterium | reverse complement strand
AGGCCTATCTCCTGACCTCGCGCTGGGCCGAATCCCTGGTCGACGAGGCCGAGCACATCGACGAGAACACCCGCCTCAAGGCGCATTTCTACCTGCGCCAGCTGTCGAGCGCCCTGTCGCCCTCGAACTTCGTCCCGACCAACCCGGAGCTGATCCGGGAGACCCTCAGGGAGAGCGGCGCCAATCTCGTGCGCGGCATGCAGATGCTGGCCGAGGACATCGAGGCCGGCCAGGGCGAGATCAAGATCCGGCAGACCGACCCGTCCAAGTTCGAGGTCGGCGTCAACATCGCCGATACGCCCGGCAAGGTGGTCTTCCGCAACGACCTCATCGAGCTCATGCAATACGAGCCGACCACTGAGACGGTCCTGAAGCGCCCGCTTCTCATCGTCCCCCCGTGGATCAACAAGTTCTACATCCTCGATCTCAACCGCGACAAAAGCTTCATCCGCTGGGCGGTCGCGCAGGGGCTCACCGTCTTCTGCATCTCGTGGATCAACCCGGACGAGCGGCACGCCGGCAAGGGCTTCGCCGAGTATATGCGCGAGGGCGTGTTCGCCGCGCTCGTGGCGGTGAGGGAGGCGACCCGCGAGCGCAAGGTCACGACCATCGGCTACTGCGTCGGCGGAACGCTGCTCGCGACCGCCCTCGCCTACATGGCGGCGAACGGCGACGACCGCGTCGAGAGCGCCACCTTCTTCACGACGCAGGTCGACTTCACTCTTGCGGGCGACCTGAAGATCTTCTTCGACCAGGCACAGCTCGAGTCGGTCGAGGAGACGATGCGCACGCGCGGCTATCTCGACGGCTCGCACATGGCCAACGCCTTCAACATGCTGCGCCCCAACGATCTTATCTGGCCGTACGTGCAGAAGGTCTACATGAAGGGCCAGGCGCCGATGCCCTTCGATCTGCTCTATTGGAATTCCGACGCGACGCGCATGCCGGCGGCCAACCACTCCTTCTATCTGCGCAACTGCTACGTGGAGAACAACCTCGCCAAGGGCGAGATGGAGATCGACGGCTTCAAGCTCGATCTCGGCGACGTCACGATCCCGATCTTCAACCTTGCGGCGCGCGAGGACCATATCGCGCCGGCGCGCTCGGTCTTCCTCGGCTCGCGGCTGTTCGGCGGCGAGGTCGAGTTCGTGGTAGCGGGCTCGGGCCACATCGCCGGCGTCATCAATCCACCGGCGAAGCCCAAATATCAATATTGGACGAACGGACCGCCCGAAGGCGAGCTCGAGGATTGGATCGCCAAGGCCACGGAGCATGCCGGCTCATGGTGGCCTTATTGGTTCGAATGGCTCGAGCGGCAGGCGCCGGCGCGCGTCAAGGCGCGCAAGCCAGGCGCCGGCAAGCTGAAGGCGCTCGGCGATGCGCCCGGCAGCTACGTGCTGGTGAAATCCTGACCGGGCTTGCGGTGTCCTGATCATCCTTAGAGCATGCTTCATGCTCAAACTTCTTGGCATCGATCACGTTCATGCGTTTTGATTGCTTCATTCAAAACGCATCGTGATCTAGCCGAGCCGGCGCGCGTTCATGAATGCGCCCTCGGCGACGTCGCTCCAATCCATGATCGAGGTGCGGAACGCCTGGTAGCTCGCGTAGATGCGTCTCGAGAGTTCGTCGTGCGATCCGATCTCCGCGACCACCTCTCTGCCGATCGCCATGAACTTCCTCAGGAGGGACTCGTCGAACTTGCGGATCTGCACGATGCCCTCCTCCCTGAGCTTGCGCAGCGCCAGCGCGTTATTGAAATTGAACTCCCCAAGGGAGCGCGAATATTCGCACGCCGCCGCGACCTCGAACAGCCGCCGGTCGCTCGGCGCGAGGCTCTCCCACACGCTCTTGTTGACGCCGAGCGCCAAGGAGGTCCCGGGCTCGTGGAAGCCGGGGTAGTAGTAGTATGCCGCGGTCTTGTGGAGCCCGATCGCCATGTCCAGCCACGGGCCGATCCATTCAGCGGCGTCGATGGCGCCGGACCGGAGCGCCGGCATGATCTCGCCGCCCGGCAGCAAGACAACGGTCGCGCCCAGCCGGCGCAGGATCTCGGCCCCCGGCACGCCCATGCGGTAGCGCAACGCCTTGAACCCGTCCGGGTCCATCTCCCTCGTGAACCAGCCGCCCATCTGGCTGCCGGTGCTGGAGCAAAGAAGCGATTTGGTGTTGAAGCGCGCCGTCAACTCGTCCCACAGCGCCTGGCCGCCGCCTTCGTGGACCCACGCGAACAGTTCGGCCGCCGTCATCCCGAACGCCACGGCCGAGAAGAAATGGAAGGCCGGGGACCTGCCGGCGAAGTAGACCTCGAAGGTGTGATACATGTCGGCGACGCCGGCGCTCACGGCGTCTTGGCTCTCGAACGGGCGCACCAGCGCGCCGGCCGGGAAGATCTCAATCCTGATGCGCCCGTTCGTGGTATCGCTGACCGTGCGCACGAACCGCGCCGCGCTGCTGTGGAGGCCGGGCGTATTCTCGGGCCAGTCCGTCACCATCCGCAGCGAGCGCGCGCCCTGAGCCAGCGCCGGCGCCGGAAAGCCGGCACCCAGCGCCGCCCCGGCCAGCAGGTCGCGCCGCTTCATGCCTGCCTCCCCGCCACGCTCATGCGAGCCGGCGGGCGTTCATGAACGCCCGCTCGGCGACGTCGCTCCAATCCATGATGGAGTCGCGGAAGTTCTGGTGGCTCGCGTAAATCCGGCGTGTGAGGTCATCGACTGCGCCGGCCTCGGCGACGACCTCCTTGCTGAGCTTATGAAAAGCCCGCAGCAGGGACTCGCCGAAGCCCAAAATCTTGACCCTTCCCTCCTCGCGCAACGTGCGCAGGCCGATTGCGTTGTTGGCGTTGAACTCGGCCATGGAGCGCCCGTATTCAGCCGCGCACGCGGTCTCGATCAGCTGTCGGTCGCTGGCCGAGAGGCTCTCCCACACGCGCCTGTTGACGCCGAGCATCTGGGCGGCGCCCGGTTCGTGGAAGCCGGGATAGTAGTAATACGACACGGCCGTGTGCAGGCCGAGAATCATGTCGAGCCACGGACCCGTCCATTCGCTGGCGTCGAGCGCGCCGGACTTGAGCGCCGGCACGATCTCGCCCCCCGGCAGCAGCACGACCGTCGCGCCGAGCCTCCGCAACACCTCGCCGCCCAAGCCGGGCATGCGGTAGCGCAGCCCTTTGAACCCCTCCGGGGTGTCGATCGCCTTGTTGAACCAGCCGCCCATCTGCGCGCCTGTGCTGAGGGCGAGCAGCGGCTTGACCTCGTAGCGACCGTAGAGCTCGTCCCAAAGCTCCTGGCCGCCGCCGAAGTTCATCCAGGCGAACAGCTCGTCAGCGGTGAAGCCGAACGGAACCGTATTGCTGAAGAAATTCGATCCGGGCGCTCTCTTGTCGAAATAGGCCGGGGCGGAATGGAACATCTCGGCAACGCCGGCGCCGACCGCCTCGAAGGTCTCGAAGGCTTTCACGAACTTGCCGGCGGGAAACACTTCGATCCTGATGCGACCGCCGCTGGCGACGCCGATCGTTTCGGCCAGCCGTACCGCGCTCGCCTGCAGCCCCGGCAGCCCCTCGGGCCAGTCGGTCACCATCTTGAATTCGCGCAGCCCCTGCGCGAGGGCCGGCCTCGCCAATCCGGCCGCAACGCCCGCCGCCGATCCAGCGCCGGCCAGAAGGTCCCGCCGTCTCATGCCTACCCTCCGTCGGATCAGGAGAGCGCGGCGCCCGGTCCGCCGAGGTCAGGGTCGCAGGCCATCATAGACCTCCTTCCTTGTGCGGCAAGATGGATTCGGGTTTAAGTCGACAGGAGTAACCGCCGAGGTTTCGGGCCGTGAGCCTGCACACCGGAGAGGTGACTGTTCGACCGGTCCCGTCATGGGATTTCGGCGTGCGGGCGCGTCTGCTGCTCGCGTTCTTCGGTATCACCGCCTTCGCGGTCCTGGCCGCTGCGGTCGGCATATACGCCTTCCGGCAGGTGGGCGAACGCCTAGACGTGGTGAACACCCGCGTACCGCCGACGATCACGTCGCTCGAGCTGTCGCGCTCCGCGGAGCGCATCATCGCCGCGGCCCCGGCCCTGCTCGCCGCCAACGACCGCAAGCGGCGCGACGCGGTCAAGAGCCAGCTCGAGGCCGAGGTCGGCATCCTGAAGTCCAAGCTGCTGGCATTGCAGCAGGACGGCACCGCCGTCCTGCCGCTCGGCCGGATCGAGCCCGTCGTGACCTCCCTCACCGACAATCTTGCCTCGTTGGAGGAGGTCGTTGCGCGGCGGCTCGACACCAACGACCGCATCAGGTCCCTGGTGCGCGGGGTTTTCCAGACCAACGAAGCGACACAGAGGCTGCTGGCGCCGTGGCTGATGGTGATGGAGAGCCAGATCTCGGGTCTGGTCGACGCGGCGCGGCGCGGCGGGCCGAGCGGCGACGGCGACGCGGCCGGACGGCTCGCCTCCCTAGTCTTGACGCAACGTCCGGCGCAGAACGCGGAGCGGGCGTTCTCGTCGGCAGTGGACATGCTGGCCGAGGCCTCGAGCACGGACCAGGAGCGCCGGCTGCCGATCCTCTCCTTTCAGCTCGGCCGCGCCATACGAGATCTGGAAGCCACCGCCGCGGGTATGGACCCCAAGCTGCGGCCGCTCTTCCTGGAGCAGGTAGCGAGGCTAAAGGACTTCGTCGAAGGCCCGAACGCCATCCCGGCGGCCCGCAGACAGGAACTCGCTCTCGTCGCCGACGGCGAAAGACGGCTTGCGGAGAATGCGGGCCTCACGGCGCAGCTGACGTTGGCGGTCGACGATCTCTCGGCCGTCGCCAAGGACGATATCGGCGAGGCGACACGGGATGCCCTGTCGGTGCAGCGGTTCAGCACCCGCGTGCTGATCGTCGCCGTGGCGCTTAGCCTTCTGACCTCGATCTTGATCGCGTGGCTCTATGTCGGCCGCAACATCCTTCGCCGCCTGACGGCGCTGAGCGATGGGATGCTTGCCATCGCCAGCGGCAAGCTCGATGTCGGATCGGTGCCGCAAGGAAGCGACGAGATCGCGGCGATGGGGCGCGCGGTGGAGGTCTTCCGGCGGAACGCCTTCGCGCTGCGGGAGCTTCTCGAGGAGCGCGAGCGGGCGGCGGCCCGCCTCGAGGAGACGGTCGCGGAGCGAACGCGCGAGCTGAGCACTTCTCTCGAGCAGCAGATGGCCACGGCGGAGGTTCTGAACGTCATCAGCCGCTCCGCCTTTACCCTGCAACCGGTTCTCGACGCCATCGTCGCAACGGCGGCACGCCTGTGCGAGGCCGAATACGCGCTGGTCTTCAAGCTCCACGACGACGGCCTCTACCACATGGCTGCGGCCAGCAACGCCGGCGCCGCATTCTCGACGCACGCAGCGCAGCATCCGATCGCTCCGACGCACGGCTCGTTGATCGGACGCACGGCGATCGAAAAGCGGACGGTGCACATTCTGGATTGCCTGGCCGATCCCGAATACGCGATGGCCGACTATCAGAAGATCGGCGGTCATCGCACGATGCTTGGCGTGCCGCTCCTGCGCGACGGCGCTGTCATCGGGGCGATCGGCCTGCTTCGCAATGTCGTTCGGTCCTTTTCCGATAAGCAGGTCGAGCTTGTCACGACGTTCGCAGACCAAGCTGTCATCGCGATCGAGAACGTGCGGCTGTTCGAGCAACTCGCCGCGGCGCTCGATCGCCAGACCGCGACCGCGGAGGTGCTCCAGGTCATCAGCCGCTCGACCTTCGACCTCCAAACTGTGCTCAGCACGCTCGTCGAATCCGTGGTCAGGCTGTGTGAGGCCGACATCGCCACCATTACCCGCCAAAAGGGTGAGATGTACTTCCGAACGGCGATCTACGGTTTCTCTGCCGAGGCGGCGGAAGTCATCCGGTCGGCTCCGGTCGCGCCGGGCAGGGGCAACGCGACGGCGCGCGCCCTGCTCGAGGCGAAGGTCGTCCATATCCCGGACGTGCTGGACGATCCCGAATACGACTGGCCCGAGGCTCAGAAGCTCGGCGGTTACCGCACGCTGCTCGGCGTACCGCTCCTGCGCGAAGGCATCCCGATCGGAGCTATGACCCTAGGCCGGCGTGCGGTTCGGCCGTTTACAGATAAGGAAATCGACTTGGTCAGGACTTTTGCGGACCAAGCCGTGATCGCGATCGAAAACGTGCGGCTCTTCGAGGAGGTACAGGAGCGCACGCGGGAGCTGCAGGAATCGCTTGAATATCAGACCGCGACCGGCAACGTCCTGGGCGTCATCTCGCGCTCGCCGACGGATCTGCAGCCTGCGCTGCAATCCATCGTCGGGATCGCGGCAGGTCTGTGCGAGGGCTTCGACGCGACGATCCTGCTTCGGCAGGGAGAGCACCTGCGCGTCGGCGCGCATCACGGGTCCATTCCACTCGATTTCGAAACGAAGCCGATCAGCCGGGACTGGATCACGGGGCGGGCCGTCCTCGACCGCAAGCCCGTGCATGTTGAGGACCTCGCGACGATGCAGAGCGAGTTCCCGGAAGGACACGAGCTGCACCTGCGGCACGGCCATCGGACCGGCCTCGCGATCCCGCTGCTGCAGAGCGGCGCTGCCATCGGAGCGTTCATGATCCGCCGCCGGGAAATCTGCCCCTTCTCGGAGAAGCAGGTCGCCGTCCTGCAGACCTTCGCCGACCAGGCCGTGATCGCCATCAATAATGTGCGCCTGTTCGAGGAGGTTCAGGCGCGGACACGCGAGCTCGCCCACTCCGTGAAGGAACTGAAAGCCCTTGGCGAGGTGAGCCAGGCTGTGAACTCAACCCTCGACCTGGAAAAGGTGCTGGAGACCATCGTCACGAAGGCGGTCGAGCTCTCCGGCACCGAGGCGGGCGCGATTTATGTCTATAGCAATCGGCGCCGGGAGTTCCGGCTGCGGGCGACCTACGGCATGGCGGAGGACATCATCGCGGCCATCCGCCGGGAGGCCGCCCACATCGCCGAAACCGTCGTCGGAGAGGCGGTCAAAAGGCGCGAACCGTTGCAGGTTCCCGATCTCCGGGATCTGCCCGGGTCGCCGGTCCACGACATCATCCTGAGGGCCGGCTACCGAGGGCTCGTCATCGTGCCGCTCCTGCGCCCCGAAAGGGTCGTCGGTGCGCTCATCGTCCGGCGCAAGCAGCCAGGCCTCTTTCCGGATCGCACCGTCAGCCTCCTCATGACGTTCGCCGAGCAGTCCGTCCTGGCGATCCAGAACGCGCGCCTGTTCGCGGAAATCGAGGAGAAGGGGCGCGAGCTGGCCGAGGCGAGCCGCCACAAGTCGCAGTTCCTGGCCAATATGAGCCATGAATTGAGGACGCCCCTGAACTCGGTGCTCGGCTTTACCGAGATGATGGTCGACGGGCTCTACGGAGACCTGCCGGCGAGGGCGACGGCCGCCCTCGAAAAGGTGCAGAAGAACGGCCGTCACCTGCTCGGGCTCATCAACGACGTGCTCGATCTGTCGAAGATCGAGGCCGGGCAGCTGGAGCTCTCGCTCGACGACTACTCGCTCGCGCAGTTGGTCAAGGGCGTGGTCGCGACCACGGAAAGCCTCGCCAATTCCAAGGGACTCGCCCTCAGGGCGACGATTCCTCCCGCTCTGCCGGTCGGCCGCGGCGACGAGCGCCGGCTGGCGCAGGTGATCATCAACCTCGTCGGTAACGCCATCAAGTTCACGGAGACCGGCTCCGTGGAGATCGACGCGCGGGCGGCGGAAGGATTCTTCGAGATCGACGTCCGCGACACGGGACCCGGGATCGCGCCCGAGGACCAGACTCGCATCTTCGAGGAATTCCAGCAGGTCGACGACACCTCGACGCGGACGAAGGGCGGGACCGGGCTCGGCCTCGCCATCTCGCGGCGCATCGTCGAGATGCACGGCGGCGCCCTCACGGTGCGATCCGCCATCGGCCATGGCTCCACCTTCACCATGCGGGTGCCGGTCCGGGTCGCGATGGAAAAGGAGGCGGCATGACGAAGCGCATCCTGATGGTGGAGGACACGGAGGACAACCGGCAGATCATCCGCGACCTGATGGACAGCGTCGGCTACGAGCTCCTGGAAGCCGAGGATGGTGCCGCCGGCGTCGCCATGGCCGTCGAGCACAAGCCTGACCTGATCCTGATGGACATCCAGCTTCCCGTCATGGACGGCTACGAGGCGTGCCGACGCATCAAGGCCAACCCTGACCTGCGCCACATCCCCATCATCGCCGTCACGTCCTACGCCTTGTCGGGAGACGAGACCAAGACCCGTGACGCCGGCTGCGACAGCTACGTCGCGAAGCCGTTCAGCCCGCGCCAGCTTCTGGCCAAGATCAATGAGTTGCTGGCCTGAGGGGGCGCACGAATACGTGTGCCTGGGCTGCTCGCCCGTGTCGACAGGGTCATCGAGTGACGGGAACATGCCATGCGCGACACGCCGCTTATACTCGCCGTCGACGACACTCCCGAAAACCTCGAAATCCTGCGGATGCGCCTGGAGGCGCAAGGCTACGAGGTGGCAGAAGCGATCGACGGCGAGGACGGCCTGACAAAGGCGCGCGAACTCAAACCCGATCTCATCCTTCTCGATGTGATGATGCCGAAGCTCGACGGCATCGAAGCGGTTCGGCTGCTGAAGAACGACACCGATCTGCGGTCGATCCCCGTCATCCTTGTCACCGCCAAGGCCGACACGAAGGATGTGGTGCAGGGACTCGACGCCGGCGGCGACGACTATCTCACCAAGCCCTTCGAGCACGCGGCCCTGCTCGCCAGGGTGCGTTCCCTGCTGCGGCAGAAGGCGCTGCACGACAAGGTCCAGGAGCAGGCGCGCGAGATCGCCGCGTGGAACGCCGAGCTCGAGGCCCGCGTCAAGGCGCAGGTCGCGGACATCGAGCGTATGAGCCGGCTGCGCCGATTCCTGTCGCCGCAGGTCGCCGAGATGGTGACAGCCGCAGGGGATTATGTGCTCGAGAGTCACCGCCGCGAGGTGACGGTGGTGTTCTGCGACCTGCGCGGATTCACCTCCTTCGCCGAAAGCTCCGAGCCCGAAGAGGTCATGGCGGTGCTGCGCGACTACCACGCCTGTCTCGGTGCACTGATCCA
>DASQLE010000227.1:0-6021 GCA_035630175.1 Beijerinckiaceae bacterium | reverse complement strand
CGCGGATCTTTCGCCAGTGATGCAAGAGGCGCCGCATGGGTGAAATCTTCTCATACGACGTGATGGTCGCCTTCGCCCAGGTCATCATGATCGACCTGGTCCTGGCCGGCGACAACGCCATCGTCATCGGCCTTGCCGCGGCCGGGCTGCCGAAGGAGCAGCGCAACAAGGCCATCCTGATCGGCATCATTGCCGCGACGGTTCTGCGCATCGTCTTTGCCGGACTGACGACCCAGCTCCTTCAGATCGTCGGCCTCCTGCTCGCCGGCGGCATCCTGCTCTTGTGGGTGTGCTGGAAGATGTGGCGCGAGCTGCGCACCTCGCACGCCGAGGAGCACGCCGCCGAGGAGGCGCTCGAGGGCCACGATCTCAACGAAGACGGCACCATCGCGGGCGGCGCGCCGCGCAAGACCTTCGCCCAGGCGGCCTGGCAGATCGTCATCGCCGACGTCTCGATGTCGCTCGACAACGTGCTCGCGGTGGCCGGCGCCGCGCGCGAGCATCCCTGGGTGCTCGTCTTCGGGCTCGCCTTGTCGATCGCCCTGATGGGCATTGCGGCCGCCTTCATCGCGCGCCTGCTGCAGAAGCACCGCTGGATCGCCTATGTCGGCCTCGCCGTGATCCTCTATGTCGCCGTCGAGATGGTCTATCGCGGCGCAATGGAGGTGGCCCCCGTCGTGGCCAACTGACGCGAAAGGCGCCGCGCCGGGCCCGCCCGCCTCGCGGCGCGCGCTCGCGCGGAGGGAGAGCGTGCGCGGCGGCGTGTCGGCATTGACCGTGCGGCCGCGCGGCGGCACACCGGGCCGCTCGAAACTCCGCCCGTTCCTGCCGCTCGCCATTTGCCGATCGCCAGCATGTCTCGGCCTCCCTTCACGCTCGCCGGCTCTCTCGAGGGCGCCCGCCTCGTGCTGCCGGTGCTTCCGGGCGTCTGCGTGTTCGCGACCGCCTTCGGGGCGGCGGCGGCGCAGAAGGGCATGACCGTCTGGCAGGCGCTGTCCATGAGCGCCTTCGTCTATGCCGGCGCCTCGCAGATGGTGGCGCTGGAGCTGTGGCGCGAGACCTGGTCGCCGTCCACGATCCTGACCGTGATGGCCGTCACGGCGACCGTCAACGCCCGCATGGTCCTGATGGGAGCGGCCATGCAGCCCTGGATGGCGGCGGCGCCGCCGGCTCAGAACGCGCTCAACCTGTTCTTCTTCACGGACGCGAACTGGCTGATCGGCACGCGCTACCGGGCGGAGGGCGGGTCGGATCTCGGCATCCTGTTCGGCGCCGGCGTCGCGCTCTGGGTCGTCTGGATCCTCGCCACCCTGCCGGGCTTTCTGACCGGCGCGCTCATCGCCGATCCTCGCCGCTACGGCATCGACCTCGTCATGCCGATCTTCTTCTCGGCCATGCTCGTGCCTTTGTGGAAAGGGTTCGGTCCCGCCCGACCTTGGGCCGTGGCCGGCGCCGTCGCGCTCGCCGTGGAGGCCGCGATCCCCGGATACCTCTTCATCGTCGCCGGCGCGCTGGCGGGAGCGCTCACCGGCGCCCTTCTCAAGGACGGCGATGGGTGAGTTCATCGCCGGCCCGGCCGGTCCGTATCTCGCCATCGCCGCCATGGCGGCGGCGACCTATGCCTGCCGCGCCGCCGGCGTCGTGCTGATGAGCCGCGTGCGCCTGACCGCGTCGGTGCAGCGGGCCCTGCGCGCCCTGCCCGGCTCGATCGTGGTGGCGACGGTGCTGCCGATCGCCCTCAAGGCGGGAGCGCCGGCGCTGGTCGGCCTCGCGGCCGCGCTCGTCACCATGAGCCTCACCCGCCACGAATTGCCGGCGCTGCTCGCCGGGCTCGCTGCCGTCAGCCTGGCGCGCGCCGCCGGCATTTAGGAGTTGAGCCTGCTTTTCGGCACCATGCTCTGATCACGATTTCAGCCGCAAGCGGATGCGGTAGGAAAGGCCGTCGCGCATGTCCCGGTAGGCGTCGAGCCTCTGCTCGCGCGAACCCTGCACGATCGTCGGGTCGGCGGTCGGCCAATATTCCACCTCGGCGGCCAGTGTGCGCGTCAGCTCGAGCGCCGCATGGTGCGCCTCGGGCGCGAGCGAGATGATGAGGTCGAAATTGACGCCCTCCCATTCCTCCAGCTCGGCGAGGGTGCGCGGCTTGTGCTTGGAGGCGTCGATGCCGATCTCGTCGAGCGCGGCGATCATGAAAGGGTCGGCCTCGCGTTTGCGCACGCCCGCGGACTGCACGTAGATCGACTTGCCGAAATAATGGCGCGCCAGCGCCTCTGCCATGGGCGAGCGGACGGAATTCATGCCGCACATAAACAGCACCGAATGGACGCGCTTCTTCGCCCCGCTATCCGCCCCCCCGGCCACCCGCTCAGCCCCTCCAATGCAAGGCGAAGATGAGCGTGAACAAGCGCCGGGCGGTGTCGAAATCGACCGTCACCTTGCCGTTGAGGCGCTGCACCAGGAGCTCGGCGGCCTCGTTGTGCAAGCCCCGCCGCCCCATGTCGATGGCTTCGATCTGGGCCGGCGCGGCCGAGCGGATCGCCTGGTAGTAGTTCGAGCAGATCATTTCGTAATCGCGGATGACTCGCCGGAACGGCGTCAGCGACAGCACATGCGTCATCAGCCGCTCGCCGTCGGCGGTGCGGATCTCGAAACCGAGCTTCTTCTCGACGAGGGAGAGGTGCAGCGCGTAGGGCCCGCGGTCATGCTCCGGCACGGCGAAGGAGTTCGCCTCGACGATGTCGTAGATGGCGATGGCGCGCTCGTGCTCCTGGTCCGGATTGCCGCGCCCGATGGACGCCTCGTCGAGCGTCACCGCGACCAGTCGGGATCTCTCGTCCGTGCCTCCCGACATGCTTGGCCGTCCGCGCTTAGATCACGATGCGTTTTGTCTAAGTCGGACAAAACGCATGAACGTGATCGATTCTAAGAAGTCGAGCATGATGTTGGTCCGGAAAGTGGTCTCCGCTTTTCGGCATCATGCTCCAGGATTGAGACGGATCGCGACCGAGCGGGCATGGGCCTCGAGCCCCTCCGCGCGGGCGAGGGCGATGGCGGCGGGCCCGAGCGCCCGCAGGGCGGCGGGTCCGCATTTCAGGATCGAGGTGCGCTTCATGAAGTCGAGAACGCCCAAGGGCGACGAGAAGCGGGCCGAGCGCGCCGTCGGCAGGACGTGGTTCGGCCCGCCGACATAATCGCCGATCGCTTCCGGCGTGTGACCGCCGAGGAAGATCGCCCCGGCATTGTGCACCCTGTCGCTCAGCGCCTCGGCATCGGTGGCCTCGATCTCGAGATGCTCGGGCGCCAGCCGGTCGATCAGCGGCAGCGCGGCCTGAAGGTCCGGCACCAGGATGACAGCGCCGAAATCGCGCCAGCTCGCCGCCGCTATGGCGGCGCGCGGAAGCGTTTTTAGCTGTGCCGCGACCGCCTTTTCGACCGCATCGGCGAGGGGCGCGCTGTCGGTGACGAGGATCGCCTGCGCCGCCGCATCGTGCTCGGCTTGGGCGAGCAGATCGGCGGCGATCCAATCGGGATTGGCGCCGTCATCGGCCAGGATCAGCACCTCGGAAGGGCCGGCGATCATGTCGATGCCGACCTGTCCGAAGACGCGCCGCTTGGCCGCCGCCACATAGGCGTTGCCCGGTCCGACGATCTTGGCCACCGGCGCGATGCTGGCGGTGCCGTAGGCGAGCGCCGCGATGGCCTGCGCCCCGCCGACCCGGTAGACCTCGTCGACTCCGGCGATCCGGGCGGCCGCGAGGACGAGCGGATTGAGCTCGCCGCGCGGCGCCGGCACGACCATAACGATGCGCGGGACCCCGGCGACCTTGGCCGGGACGGCGTTCATCAGGACGGAAGACGGATAGCTGGCCGTGCCGCCGGGCACGTAGAGACCGACCGAGTCGAGCGCCGTCCAGCGCCAGCCGAGCGTAACCTCGGCGGCATCGGTCGACAGCCTGTTCTCCGGCTTCTGCGGCCGATGGTAGGCTTCGATCCGGTCGCGGGCCAGCCGGAGCGGGGCGAGCAGCCCGTCATCGCAGGCGGCGAACGCCGCCTCGATCTCCGCCTCGCCGACGCGCAGGCGGTCGGCCGTGAGATCGAGCGCATCGAAGCGCCGCGTGTACTCGACGAGGGCTTCGTCGCCTCGCTCGACCACGGCGGCGATGATCGCCTTGACGACCTCGTCAACGTCCTCGGCGATCTCCCGCTTCAGTCCGAGAAGGCTGGCGAACGCGCGCGGGAAGCCCGCCTCCCGCGCGTCCAGCCGTTGCGGCATTACGCACGCTCCAGGTCGGCATCGTGGGTCGGGCGCTTGCTGCAGGGCCAGACCGGACCGAGATCCTTCATCTGGGCCTCGACGCATTCGAGGTCGAGCTGGATGGCGCTGCCGTTCTCGAACAACAGGGTCGCCGTCCCGGACGGCGCGTCGGTCTCGGCGAAGGTCACGCCGATCAGGTTCAAGACCGTATCCGGCTTGGTCCGGTCGATGCCGCGGCAGCGGGCGCGCTGGACCCGCTCGAAATGCAGGCCCGTGAGCCGCCGTCGCGGCGGCTCGCTCAGTGCGCTTTCCCAGTCGAAACGCTGCGCCACGAAGGCGAAGCGCCTCTCGTGAGGCAAGAGGGCGAGATCCGCGATACGCACCTCGGCATCCTGGAGGTGGGCCGAGATCACGGCCAGATCCTCCTGATCGAGGGCGACGAGGCGCAACAAGTCCATGGGCCGTCCCGCAGGGTCAATTGCCGGTAAGGCCTAGGTAGCGACGCTCCCGTCCGACCGCAACCGTCGAGACAGATCCCTCCCCTCGCGGGGAGGGATCTCAAGCGCGGATGCGTTGCACGTCGGCGCCGCAGCGCCCGAGCTTGGCCTCGAGCGCCTCGAAGCCGCGGTCGAGATGGTAGACCCGGTTGATGGTGGTCTCGCCGTCGGCGACGAGCCCGCCGATGACGAGGGACACGGAGGCGCGCAGATCCGTCGCCATTACCGGGGCGCCCCTGAGCCGCTCAACCCCCTCGACGATGGCGCTGTCGCCGTCGAGCCGGATGCGGGCGCCGAGGCGGGCCAGCTCCTGCACGTGCATGAAGCGGTTCTCGAAGATCGTCTCGCGGATGCGCGAGGTGCCCTTGGCCATCGTCATCAGCGCCATGAACTGGGCCTGCAGATCGGTCGGAAAGCCCGGGAACGGATCGGTCGTGACGTCGACGGCGGCGAGGCCGGCGCCGTTGCGGCGGATGCGGATGCCCTCGTTGGTCGGCAACACGTCCGCCCCGGCGGCGGCGAGCACGTCGAGCGCCGCCTGGAGCAGCTCGGGCCGCGTGTTTTGCAAGAGCACGTCGCCGCCGGTCATGGCGACCGCCATGGCGTACGTGCCGGTCTCGATGCGGTCTGGCAGAACATCGTGGGAAGCGCCGTTCAGGCGGGAGACGCCCTCGATCTCGATGCGCGAAGTACCGGCGCCGGAGATGCGGGCCCCCATCTTGTTCAGGCAATCGGCGAGGTCGGCGATCTCCGGCTCGCGGGCCGCGTTCTCGATCACGGTCGCGCCCTGGGCGAGGCTCGCAGCCATGAGGGCGACATGGGTGCCGCCGACGGTCACCTTGGGGAAGACGATCTTGCCGCCCTTGAGGCCCTTCTTCGCCTCGGCCACCACATAGCCGGCCTCGATCTCGATCTTGGCCCCGAGGCGTTCCAGGGCCATGATCAGGAGGTCGACCGGACGGGTGCCGATGGCGCAGCCGCCTGGCATGGAGACCCGCGCTTCGCCCATGCGGGCAAGGAGCGGGGCGATGACCCAGAAGCTCGCGCGCATGGTCGAGACAAGCTCGTAAGGCGCGCAGGTGTCGATGATGCGCCGGGCCGTGAGGCGCACGGTCTGACCGGCCTCGGCGCTTTCGCCCGGCTTCTTGCCGGCGATCATGTGGTCGACGCCGTGATTGCTGAGGATGCGCAGGAGGGAGGCGATATCGGCGAGGCGCGGCACGTTGGACAGTTCGAGCGTTTCCTCGGTGAGGAGGCTCGCGATCATGA
>DASQLE010000226.1:0-8504 GCA_035630175.1 Beijerinckiaceae bacterium | reverse complement strand
CGAGCTCGTCGCACTTGTTGAGGAAGGTGACCCGGAAGGCGAAGCCGATGTCGCTGAAGATGTCGGCGTTCTCGGCCCAGGTGATGACGGTGCGCGGCGACATGACGGTCGACAGGTCGCCGTTGATGAAGGCGTTGCGCGTGAGGTCGGCGACCCGCACCATCTTGTTGACGATGTCGCGCCCCTCGTTCGAGCGGTAGTGCGTCGCCTTTGACAGGACGATGTCGACCTCGATGTCGTGCGGCAGGTAGTTGAGGGTCGTGACGATCGACCAGCGGTCCATCTGGCCCTGGTTGATCTGCTGCGTGCCGTGATAAAGGCCGGAAGTGTCGCCGAGGCCGACGGTGTTGGCGGTCGAGAAGAGGCGGAAGGCCGGGTGCGGACGGATGACGCGGCGCTGGTCGAGCAGCGTCAGCCGGCCCGACACCTCGAGCACGCGCTGGATCACGAACATCACGTCGGGCCGGCCGGCATCGTATTCGTCGAAGACGAGGGCGATGTTGTTCTGCAAAGCCCAGGGCAGGATGCCGTCGCGGAACTCGGTGACCTGCTTGCCCTCCTGCAGAACGATGGCGTCCTTGCCGACGAGGTCGATGCGCGACACGTGGCTGTCGAGATTGATGCGCACGCACGGCCAGTTGAGGCGGGCCGCCACCTGCTCGATATGGGTCGACTTGCCGGTGCCGTGATAGCCGGTGATCATGACGCGGCGGTTCTTGGCGAAGCCGGCCAGGATGGCGAGGGTCGTCTCGCGGTCGAAGATGTAGTCCGGGTCGAGGTCCGGCACGTGCTCCTCGCTTTGCGAATAGGCCGGGACCTCGAGATTGGAATCGAAGCCGAAGACCTGGCGCACGGACACCTTCATGTCCGGCAAGCCGTTCTGGGTCTCGGGAGAAGCGAGCATGGGGTCCTCGTGCGAGCAGGCGAGCGCCAGGCTCAAATGGGGGAGGCGCCAGGGTTTCTCTAGAGCATGATGCCGAAAAGTAGCAACCACGCCCGGGTCATGCCCAGGCGCAAGCTCTTCGGCAGGGCATCCACCCACAACGTGTTGGAATCTATAATAGTCATGCGCTTCGATCGAGCCGATCGAAGCGCGCCGTGATCATGCCGCCGTCCCGCTTCCCGAAGCCCTTGGACGCCGCGGAGCGCCCTCAGTTCAGCACAGGCCGGCGGCTTTCAGCGTGTCATGCGCCTTGATGATGTCCCTCAGGCGCTCCTCGAAGCCGCGATCGCCGCCATGGGCGTCGGGGTGGAAGCGCTTCACGAGCGCCTTGTATTGCGCCTTGATGGCGGCCGCGTCGGCCGCCTCGTCGAGACCCAGGATATCGAGGGCCTGCCGCACGGGCCCGCTGTAGCGCCGCTTCGGCTCCGGCGGCGCCTGGCGGCCCTGCTCGACGCCGGCGGAGCGCAGGACGCCGAGCGGGTCGAAATACTCCCAATCGCGCCCTGTCGCCTCGGCATCGACGCGGGTCCGCGGCGCCGCGTTGGCGCCCATCGCCCAGGTCGGCCGGTGGCCGATCACCGCGTCTTTCTGGAACGCCGACACGGCATCGTCGGACATGCCGGCGAAGTAGTTGTAGGAGTGGTTGTATTCGCGCACGTGATCGAGGCAGAAGCGCCAATACTGACCTTCCTTGCCGCGCCCTTTCGGCGCGCGGTACAGGCCGGTTCCGATGCAGCCCGGCCGTTCGCAGCCCGGCTCCTGTGCGGCGCGCGGTTCCTCGCAGGCCCGGCGGATGCGGATGCGGTCGAACAGGGGCGAATTGAAGTTCATGTCGATGAGATTATGAGCCGGAAAGAATGAGGAACAAGTCTTGACAAAACGCTTTTCGATCGGCGCTTGCGCGAAGCATCCGCGAGGGTGAACGGGAGAGTGCAGCGATGACCTTGAAAGACTCGATCGGCGCCGCTCTCGGCGAGCGCCTGAACCCGATCTCGCTCTCGGTTGTGGACGAATCCCACCAGCATGTCGGCCATGCCGGCTGGCGCGAAGGGGGCGAAACCCACTTCCGGCTTGATATCGTGTCGGCGGCCTTCGCGGGCAAGAGCCGCGTCGAGCGCCACCGCATCGTCAACGACATCCTGTCCGAGGCGTTCCGGAACGGCCTGCACGCCCTCGCCATCAAGGCACGGGCGCCCGGCGAGCCATAATCGTCATCCCGGGACTTCGGCGCTCCGGCCGGGGATGACAAGCTCACTGTTATCGGACGCGCTCGAGCACGCTCACGTAGTTGGCGACCGCGGCGCCGCCCATGTTGAAGATGCCGCCGAGCGTGGCGTCCTTGACCTGGATGTCGCCGGCTTCGTGGCAGAGCTGCATGGCGGCGAGCGCATGCATGGACACGCCCGTCGCGCCGATCGGGTGCCCCTTGGCCTTGAGCCCGCCGGACGGATTGACCGGCAGGCGTCCGTCGCGCTCGGTCCAGCCCTCCTTGACGGCGCGCGCGCCCTCGCCCGGGCCGGTGAGGCCCATGGCCTCGTATTCGATCAACTCGGCGATGGTGAAGCAATCGTGCGTCTCGACGAAGGACAGATCGTCCAGCCCGACGCGGGCTTGCCCGAGCGCCCGCCGCCACGCCTCCGCGCAACCCTCGAACGCCACGATGTCGCGCTTCGACATCGGCAGGAAGTCCTGCACGTGCGCCGCGGCGCGGAAGGCCACCGCCCGCCCCATCTCGGCCGCGATCTCCCCTTCGGCGATGACGAGGGCTGCGGCGCCATCGGAGACGAGCGAGCAATCGGTCCGCTTCAAGGGTCCGGCCACGAACGGGTTCTTGTCCGATTCCTGCCGGCAGAACGCGAAGCCGAGATCCTTGCGCATCTGCGCGTAAGGGTTGCCGACGCCGTTCTTGTGGTTCTTGGCGGCGATCATGGCGAGCGCATCGGACTGGTCGCCGTGCCGCTGGAAGTAGGAGGCGGCGATCTTGCCGAAGATGCCGGCGAAACCGCCCGGCGTGTCGCCGTCCTCCGGCAGGTAGGAGGCCTTGAGGAGGTTCTTGCCGATCTCGGCGCTCGGCGTCGCCGTCATCTGCTCGACCCCGACGACGAGCGCGATGCGGGCGTGGCCGGATTCGATGGCCCTGATAGCCCCGTGCACGGCGGCCGTGCCGGTGGCACATGCGTTCTCGACGCGCGTCGCCGGCTTGAAGCGCAACGCCTCGCTCGCCTGCAGGACGAGCGACGCGGTGAAATCCTGAGGCGAGAAGCCGGCATTGAAATGTCCGAGCACGATCTCGTCCACGGCTTCCGGGCCGATCCCGGCATGGGCCAGCGCCTCGCCGGCCACGCGCACGATCAGGCTTTCGACGGTCTCGCCGTCGAGCCTGCCAAAGGGCGTGTGAGCCCAGCCGACGATGCAGGCGGTCATGACGCTCCCTTCCGATCTTGGCTGATGATTGTGAACCGCTCCCGCGACGCGGACAAGCCGCCGCCGCTAGAGCATGCTGCCTGCTCAGCTATTGAAGTCTATCACGTTCGTGCGTTTTGACTGATCAATCAAAACGCATCGTGATCTATTGGACCAGGAGCAGGAGAGCCACCCCGATCACGATCAAGGCCATGCCGGCAAGCTCCCGGCCGGACGGCATCTGGCCGAACATTGCGTAAGCGGCGCCATACGCCATCGGCACTTCGACAAGACCGAGGGTGCGGACATTGGCGGCGCTCGTCAGGGCGAAGCCGATATACCAGAACTGGGACGCGAGCGCCCCGAGACAGCCGGCGAGCAGCGACGAGCGCCAATGCGCGAGGCTGCCGACGAGGGCGGGGCGGTTGAACGCCAGAAGCCAGATCACGAGCAGCACCGTCTGGATGGCGAGACCCGACACGAGCGTCGTGGTGGCCCGCACGAGGAACGAGGCCGGCTCGAGTGCCAGGGTGGCGCCGCGAAAGCTGGTTGCCGCGAGGGCGAAGAAGGCGCCGGCAGCGAGCCCGAGCAGTACCGGCCGCGCGCCCGGCCCGGCGTCGGAAACGCCCGCGGGCTTGACGGAGGTCAGGATCACGCCGGAGGTCGCGACGAGGACCGCCGCGGCGATCCAGGGCGTCAGGGGATCGCCGAGCACGACGAGGCCGAAGACCGCGACCTGCACGGGCTCGGTCTTGGTGTAGGCCGTCACCAGCGAGAACGACCGGCTGCGCATGGCCGCCAGCATCAGCGCCGTCGCGGTGATCTGGGTGACCGCGCCGAGCAACGCGAAAACCAGGAACTCGGTATCCAGCCGAGGGAGATCCTCGCCGGTCAGGGCCAGCACCGAGGGCAGGAACACGAGGGCGAAGGGAAGACCGTACAGAAAGCGCACCTGCGTGGCGCCGACCGTGCCGAGGAGTTCGGTCAGGTGTCGTTGCGTGGCATTGCGGGCGGTCTGGGCCGCGGCGGCGACGAGCGTCGCCGCAATCCATAACGGAATTGTCATCGCGGGCGATGGTTCTCCGGCCGACCTGCCATCCTGTCGCCACGTATGCCTTCATAAGAGATTAACCAACAAGGGCTGTTGCCTAGGCAAGCGCCGGCCCGTGGGCTACAAATGGCCACGCTGGCGAAACCGGGGGGCAAGACCCCATTCTTCGATCGTCGTTTCGTTTTTCCGGAGCCCCGAATGCAGGCGAGCCGAGCCGTTCGTTTTGTTGCTTTTCTTGTCGGCGTTGCCGCCGCGGGCGCCGCCGCGGCCGCCACCCCCGCGCTCGTCATCGACGCCGAGAGCGGTAAGGTCCTTTATGCCGAGCGGGCCACGGATCCGTGGTACCCCGCCTCGATCACCAAGCTGATGACCGCCTATGTCGCGCTCAGCGCCGTGAGGACCGGCAAGATCGCGCTCGATACGCCCCTCACCGTGTCGGAGCTCGCGCAGTCGATGCCGCCGTCCAAGATGGGCTTCCCGCCCGGCATCGAGATCACGCTCGACAACGCTCTCAAGATCATCATGGTCAAGTCGGCCAATGACGTTGCCGTGACCATCGCCGAGGGCGTCGGTGGCTCGGTCGACGGCTTCGCCGACATGATGAACGCGGCTGCCCAGCGCCTCGGCATGCGCGAAAGCCGCTTCGTCAATCCGCACGGCCTGCCCGACGAGCGCCAGCAGACCTCCGCCCGCGACATGGCTATCCTCGGCCGCGCCCTGTTCCGCGAGTTCCCCCAGCATGCAGGCTATTTCCAGATCGGCGCCATCAAGTTCGGCCGCCGGGTGATGAACAACCACAACGGCCTGATGGGTCGCTATGCCGGCGCCGACGGGATGAAGACCGGCTTCATCTGCGCCTCGGGCTTCAACGTGGTGGCGAGCGCCACCCGCAACGGACGCCGCCTCATCACGGTGGTGATGGGCTCGTCGTCCGCGGCCGAGCGCACCATGAAGGCCGCCGCCCTGTTCGATCACGGCTTCTCGTCGTTCGGCTGGAGCGCACAGACCGTCGATGCACTGCCGCCCTCGAATCTCGTCAACGCGCCCAACATGCGCCCGATCATCTGCGAGCGGCGCGGCACGCAGCCGGGCGAGGAGGACGGAGCCTCGCTCGCCGCGCAGAACGGCGGACCGGATGAGGATCCCGGGCGCATCCAGATGCCGGGCTCCGCCCTCGCCTTCTCGGCCATGGGCGCGCCCGGCGCCCGGCCGCAGCTCGGGCCGCGGGCGCGCTTCTAGCCGATCCTCGTCTGGACCGGCCGGACGCAGCCGACCGCCCTCGCCGCCCAGGACGACGACGGGCCGGCAAAGGCCGCGGCGGCCAAACCGAAGCCGCTGTCCCGCGCCGCCAATGCCGGACAGGTCCCGGCCGCCGCTCGGGCCTTCACGGCCACGGAGCCGAAACTCATCCTGCCCGACAGCAAGGGCAACAAAGGCGCGATCGCGCCACCCGCAGGCGCGCAGCCGAAGCCCGCCGCGGCCCCGAAGCCGAACGTCGGAGCGATCGCCGCGAAGCCGAAGCCCGACGGCAGCGCCGCTTCCGCCGCGGCGGCGGGCGACAAGCCCGCGGCGGCCGCGAAACCGACCGTTGCGGCCAAGCCCACCGAAACCGCCAAGCCGGCCGTCAAGCCGACCCCGGCCGCAGCGCCGGCCGTGAAAGCAAGCGCCGCCACGTCGGCCAAGCCCGCCGCGGGCGCCAAGGCCGACACGAAGCCGGCCGAGACGAAGCCGCCCGAGCGCAAGGCGCAAGCGGCGGAGGTGAGGTCGACCGCGAAGGCGAAAGCCGAGTAGCGGGTCGCCCCGGACGCGCGCCCATGCCTCCTGCCGGCGGTCCGCTGCCGCCGCTTCCGCTCACCGTCCTCACGGGTTTTCTCGGCGCCGGCAAGACGACGCTGCTCAATAATCTGCTGCGCGACCCGGCCCTCGAGGGCACCGTCGTCATCATCAACGAGTTCGGCGAGATCGGTCTCGATCACCTTCTCGTCGAGACGGCCGACGAGGGCATGATCCTGCTCTCGGCGGGCTGCCTCTGCTGCACCGTGCGCGGCGACCTGATCGCGACCCTGGAGGACCTGCTGCGCCGGCGCGACAACGGCCGCGTGCAGCCGTTCAAGCGCGTCGTCATCGAGACGACGGGGCTGGCCGACCCGGCGCCGATCCTGCACGCCGTGCTCTACCATCCGTATCTGTCGATGCGTTATGCGCTGGACGGGGTGATCACCGTCGTCGACGCGGTAAACGGCCTCGCCACGCTCGATGGACATGAGGAGGCGGTCAGGCAGGCCGCGGTCGCCGACCGCATCGTTCTCGCCAAGACGGACCTCGCCAACGAGGGGCTGGCGGCCTTGCGCCGGCGGCTCGCCGCTCTCAATCCGGGCGCCGTCGTGATCGACGCCGCAGCCGGAGACGTGGCGGCTTCCGACGTCCTCGGAGCGGGCTTGTTCGACCTCGACGGCAAGATCGCCGACGTGAAGGGCTGGCTCAGCGCCGAAGCGGTCGCGGCGGCGGAGAGCCGTATGGCCGGCCACACCCATGTCCAGCCGCACGGCCACCCTCACGCTCACGACGTCAACCGGCACGACGCCAGCATCCGGGCGTTTTGCCTGACCGCAGACGAACCCATCCGCAGCGGCGCCTTCGACCTCTTCCTCGACCTCCTGCGCTCCGCCCACGGTTCGAAGCTGCTGCGCGTGAAAGGCCTTGTCGCCTTGGCCGAGGACCCGGACCACCCGGTCGTGGTCCACGGCGTCCAGCACGTCATGCACGTGCCAGCGGTGCTGCCGCGCTGGCCCGATGCCGACCGGCGCAGCCGGCTCGTGTTCATCGTCAAGGACCTCGACCGCCGCTTCGTCGAGAGGCTCTGGGCCGCCTTGCTCAGCCGCCCCGTCATCGACGGGCCGGACGCGGCCGCCCTCGCCGACAACCCGCTGGCGCTGCGGTCTTAACGCCAGCCAACGCGCTTCGTGGTCTATCCCTCCTCGCGCAGGAGACGGCGGATGATCTTGCCGGTCGTCGTCAGGGGCAAGCTCGACCGGAAGGCGACCTCGCGCGGGTATTCATGCGCCGACAAGCGCTCGCGCACGAAGCTCTGGATCTCGGCGGCGAGGGCATCGGAAGGCGCGTAGCCTTCCTTCAGCACGACGACGGCCTTGACGATCTCGGTCCGCATTGGATCCGGCTTGCCGACCGCTGCCGCCAGCGCCACCGCCGGATGCCGGATCAGGCAATCCTCGATCTCACCGGGGCCGATACGGTAGCCGGCCGAGGTGATGACGTCGTCATCGCGCCCGACGAAGCGGATAAAGCCGTCCGCGTCGATGTCGCCCTGGTCCCCGGTCGTCATCCAATCGCCGACGAACTTGGCTTCCGTCGCCGCCGGGTTGTTCCAGTAGCCGAGGAACATCACCGGGTCGGGCCGCCGCACCGCGATCTGCCCGAGTTCCCCCGGCTCGCAGGAGGTCCCGTCCGTGCGGATGATGCCGATCCGGTGCCCCGGAACTGCCTTACCCATGGTGCCGGGCTTGCCGACGCCGATCGCCGCGCAGGACGATACGACGAGATTGGCTTCGGTCTGCCCGTAGAACTCGTTGACGGAGACCCCGAGCGCCTCGCGGCCCCAGGCGAAGGTTTCCGCCCCGAGCGTCTCGCCGCCCGAGCCGATCGTGCGCAGCGCGAGGTCGAAGCGACCGCGTGGATTGGGCACGGCACGAAGCATGCGCAGGGCCGTCGGCGGGATGAAGGCGTTGCGCACCTTCAGGTCGGCCATCAGCCGGAACGCTTCCTCGGGGTCGAATTTCTCGAACTTGCGCGCGACCACCGGAACGCCGAAATGCAGCCCGGGCAGGAGGACGTTGACGAGGCCGCCGATCCACGCCCATTCGGCCGGCGTCCACAGAAGGTCGCCGGGCTGCGGCAGGAACTCGTGCGGCATCTGCACGCCGGGCAGATGTCCGAGCAGCACCCGGTGCGCGTGCAGGGCCCCTTTCGGCGGGCCGGTCGTTCCCGAAGTGTAGATCATCAGCGCCGGATCGTCGGCGGCGGTGTCGGCCGGCGTGAAGGCCGGGCTTGCGCGCGCGAGCGCCTCGGTCCAGCCGATCGCGTCATGCG
>DASQLE010000225.1:0-2997 GCA_035630175.1 Beijerinckiaceae bacterium | reverse complement strand
CGCGCAACGCCTTCATCAACGGCGACCTGTCGACCGTCATGTCGCCGCGCACCGTCATCACCTGGGCCGAGAACGCCGACATCTTCAGCGACATCGGCTTCGCCTTCCGGGTCACCTTCCTCAACAAGTGCGACGAGCTCGAGCGCCCGCTGGTGGCCGAGTTCTACCAGCGCAGCTTCGGCAAGGAATTGCCGGAGAGCGCCGTCAACGTGGCCCTGAGTTAATTGATCGTCATCCTCGGGCGGGCGCAGCGCCATCCGAAACCTCGAACCGGATGAGGCGCTCTCCTCGTCCCGAGGTCCTCGGATTCTCCGCTGCGCTCCATCCAAGGATGACGGGAGAGCGTGGATGTCCAACGCCAACCGCAAGCCGGGCGACAGGAAGGAAGCGCCGGCGGAGCCGCTGAAGCGCTCTCTCGCCGGCTGCATGCGCGCCATCGCGCGAAAAGCCGACCTCGAGGTGAGCTTCGCATCCGACCGCCCGGCGCTGATGGGCGACAAGGCGCGGCTGCCGGAGCCGCCGCGCAAGCTCAACCCGCAGGACGTCGCCGTGATCCGCGGCCATTCCGATTCCATGGCGCTGCGGCTCGCCTGCCACGACGCCGGGGTGCATCGCCGCCTCGCCCCGGACGGCCAGGCCGCCCGCGCCGTCTACGACGCGATCGAGCAGGCGCGCGTCGAGGCGATCGGCGCCCGCCGCATGAGCGGCGTCGCCGACAACCTCTCGGCCATGCTCGAGGACCGCTACCATCGCGGCGGCAAATACGAGGAGATCACCGACCGCGCCGACGCGCCGGTCGAGGACGCGCTCGCCCTGCTCGTGCGCGAGCGACTGACCGGACGCAAGCCGCCGGACGCGGCCCGCAAGATCGTTGATCTGTGGCGCGATTTCATCGAGGAACGCGCCGGCCGCGACCTCGACGGACTCACCAGGAGCATCGAAAATCAGCGCGCCTTCGCGCGCTCGGTGCGCGAGCTCCTCGCCTCGCTGGAGATGGCCGACGACGCTTCCCTCGACCAGAGCGATGAGGACGGGCAGGACAGCGACGAGCCGTCTCAGGATCAGGAAAGCCGCGAGGGCGAGGCCGAGGAGCAGGCGCAGGGCGAGCGCGCCGATATCGAACTCAGCGGCGATGCGGCCGACGAATTGGAGGAGGGGGCCAGCGAGACCGACGAGGCGCCCTCCGGCGAGCTGCCCGACGATGCCGACGAAGCGGATGCGGACGAAGCTTCCGAATCCTGGCGGCCGCCGCCGTCGCGCCAGAACGAGCCGCGCGGGCCGGACTACAAGGCCTTCACGCAGAAATTCGACGAGGTGATCCACGCCGACGAACTGTGCGACGCCGACGAGCTGACGCGCCTGCGCAGCTATCTCGACAAGCAGCTCGCCAGCCTGCAGGGCGTCGTCGGCCGCCTCGCCAACCGCCTGCAGCGGCGGCTGCTCGCCCAGCAGAACCGCGCCTGGGAGTTCGACCTCGAGGAAGGCGTGCTCGATCCGGCGCGCCTGCCGCGGGTCGTCATCGACCCCTACCAGCCGCTCTCCTTCAAGCACGAGAAGGACACCGATTTCCGCGACACCGTGGTCACGCTCCTGCTTGACAATTCCGGTTCCATGCGCGGCCGGCCGATCACGGTCGCGGCGACCTGCGCCGACATCCTCGCGCGGACGCTGGAGCGCTGCGGCGTCAAGGTCGAGATCCTCGGCTTCACGACCCGCGCCTGGAAGGGCGGGCAGTCGCGCGAGCTGTGGCTGCAATCGGGCAAGCCGCCCAATCCGGGCCGGCTCAACGACCTCCGCCACATCGTCTACAAGGCCGCCGATGCGCCGTGGCGGCGCGCACGCAAGAATCTCGGCCTGATGATGCGCGAGGGCCTCCTCAAGGAGAACATCGACGGCGAGGCGCTCGACTGGGCGCATAAGCGCCTGCTCGGGCGGCCGGAACAGCGGCGCATCCTGATGGTCATCTCGGACGGCGCGCCGGTCGACGATTCGACCCTGTCGGTGAATGCCGGCAACTATCTCGAGCGCCACCTCCGGCACATCATCGAGGATATCGAGACGCGCTCGCCGGTCGAATTGATCGCCATCGGCATCGGCCACGACGTCACGCGCTACTACCGGCGCGCAGTCACCATCGTCGACGCCGAGGAACTCGGCGGCGTCATGACCGAGAAGCTCGCCGAACTGTTCGAGGAGAACGCGCCGGCGCCGGTGCCGCAGCGGCTGCCGCGCCGCGCCGGAGCGCGCGCTTGAGGCTGACCCGGCGGGCGCTCCTCGCCGGCGCCGCTGCCGCAACGCTGCCAGGTCCGGCTCGGGCGCGGCCCGTGGCGGCCGCCGAGCCGACCTCCATCGCCATCAAGGCCACCGCCATCGAAACCTTGTCCGCGGCGCAGCCGGAACGCCGCAGCTTCGGTGCCCTGACGTTCCGCTCCGGCCTGCAATTGACTTCGGACTTCGAGGGTTTCGGCGGCTTCTCGGGCCTCTGGCGCACGCCTGGCGGTGAGGAGATCGTCGCCCTGACCGACAACACGCAATGGCTCACCGCTCGCATCGTCTCGGCGGGCGGGCGCATGACGGGCGTGGCGGACGCCGTGATCGCGCCTGTGCTGGCGCGGGACGGGCGCCCCTTACGACGGACGCGCTCCTACGACACCGAAGGCCTCGCCGTCGCAGGCGGCGTCGCCTACGTCGCCATCGAGCGCAGCCAGGAGGTGATGCGGTTCAACTGGGGCAAGGACGGGGTCAAGGCGCGCGCGCAGCCGGTCCCGGTGCCCGAGGAGGCCAAGGACCTGCCCCGCAACCAGGGGCTGGAAGCGATTGGCGTGGCGCCGCTGAAAGGGCCGCTCGCCGGCGCCGTCCTCGTTATCGCCGAGCAGGCGGGCGGATCGACCGCGGCCCCGACCCGCGGCTTCGTCCTCAGCGGGCCGCGCCGGGGCGCTTTCGCGGTGGCGCGCGCCGGCGGCTTCGACGTCACCGACCTCGCCTTCCTGCCATCGG
>DASQLE010000224.1:0-4420 GCA_035630175.1 Beijerinckiaceae bacterium | reverse complement strand
GAGGGTTCGCGAGGCGCCGTCCCGCGCAGTATGGTGGCGCGCGGGAACCCGTAGCCGCGGCGCTGGTTTGCCCGAGGAGGAAGCATTCACGCCCCGTTCACTGCGATGCCGTCACCGTCGAATATGCGCTCGTTTCTGATCGGCGTGGCGTTGCTCGTGTCGGTCGGCGACAGCCGGGCTGAGCTCCGGATCACGTCGCGACCGTGTTTTTCGCAGCGCGAAATGCAGGATGCCGTGTCCAGCAACCGGGTGGTCGCGCCGGCTCTGGCCGTCGGCGCGGCCCGCCGGGCTGTGCCGGGGGCGGACATGCTGCGGGCCATGCTGTGCAGCGACGGCGACGTTTACCTGTATGTGATCAGCGTCTTGCGGAAGGACGGCCGAGTGGTGCATGTCGTCGTTGACGGTCCCTCCGGCAAGGTGGGTGCGGTCCAGTAGGGAGCTGAACGCCCGTGCGTCTTCTCGTCATCGAGGACGATAAGGACCTGAACCGTCAGATCGTCGCCGCGCTGGAGGGGGCGGGCTACGCGGTCGATCACGCCTTCGACGGGGAAGAAGGCCAGTTCCTCGGCGAAACCGAGCCCTACGACGCCGTGGTCCTCGACCTCGGTCTGCCCAAGGTGGACGGAGTTTCACTCCTCGGCGCCTGGCGGCGGGCCGGGCGCAAGATGCCGGTCATCATTCTCACGGCCCGCGACCGCTGGAGCGACAAGGTCCAGGGATTCGATGCCGGCGCCGACGATTACGTCACGAAGCCCTTCCACATGGAGGAACTGCTCGCGCGCGTGCGCGCGCTGCTGCGCCGGTCGACCGGCCATGCGACGAGCGAGCTCGTCTGCGGGCCCGTCCGTCTCGACACGCGTTCCGGCCGGGTGGCGGTCGACGGCCAGTCGGTCAAGCTGACATCGCACGAATATCGGCTCCTTTCCTATCTCATGCACCACGCGGGCCGCATCATCTCGCGCGGCGAGCTGACGGAGCACCTCTACGATCAAGACTTCGATCGCGACTCCAACACGATCGAGGTGTTCGTCGGTCGCCTGCGCAAGAAGCTCGGCGTCGATGTCATCCAGACTGTCCGCGGCTTGGGCTACCTCGTCGATCCGAAGTCCGAGGATGACCAGCGGCGCGCATGAAAGTTCTCGCCGGCCAATCGATCGCTGTGCGCCTCGCGGCGTCGGCGGTCTTCTGGAGCCTCTTCATCCTTCTCATCGCCGGGCTGATCCTGTCGGCCCTCTATCGTGAGACGACCGAGCGCGCCTTCGACCAGCGCCTTCTCGTCTACGCCAACGACCTCGCATCCGATCTCGTCGCGCAGGATCCCGCCGATGCCGAGGAGCGGGACCTCGGCATCGGCGATCCGCGTTTCGACATCCCGTTGTCGGGCTGGTACTGGGAGGTCGGCCGCCCGCGCGCGGAGCCCCGCGACATCCGCTCGTCCAAATCCCTTCTCACCGGCCAGTTGCCGCGTCTCGTCGCCGAGGAGGAGAACCGGCGCTTCGGCGACATCCGCAGGGGCTACGCCGAGGGACCGGACGACCGGGCACTGCGCCTCGTGGAACGCGACATCGATCTCGGCGAGGACGGCCGCTACGTCGTCCGCCTGGCAGGCCCCGCAGACGAGATCGACCAGGACGTGCGGCGCTTCGTGTTCGCGCTGACGGTCACCTTCGCGCTGCTCGGGCTGGCGCTCGGCTCGTCGACGCTGTTGCAGATCCGGTTCGGCTTGGCGCCGCTTCTGAAGCTGCGCAGCGCCCTGTCCGAGATCCGGCGCGGCCAGTCCGAGCGCATCCTCGGCGAATACCCGCGCGACATCGCTCCCCTGGCGCAGGAGCTGAACCTCCTGCTCGACACGAACCGGGAAATCCTGCAGCGCGCCCGCACCCAGGTCGGCAATCTCGCCCATGCTCTCAAGACGCCGCTCAGCGTGATCGTCAACGAGGCCGACAGCGCGCCCGGCGGCGTCGCGTCCAAGGTCCGCGAGCAGGCCGCCGTGATGCGCGATCAGGTCACCTATTACCTCGATCGTGCGCGCGCTGCGGCGCTGGCCGGCACCCTCGGGGCGATCACTGAGGTCGGGCCGGTGATCGCCGGGCTCGTGCGCACCTTCGAGAAGATTTACGAGGGCAAGCATCTTCAGGTCGAGGTGGACGTTCCCTCGGCCGTGCGCTTTCGCGGCGAGCGGCAGGACCTCGAGGAGATGGTCGGCAACCTCATCGATAATGCCTGCAAATGGGCGGCGAGCCGCGTCGAGGTGCGCGTCGGATCCGCCGCCCGGGAGGACGGCCGCAACGCCATCGAGATCGCCGTCGAGGACGATGGGCCGGGCCTCCCCGAGAGCGCCCGGACGGAGATGCTGAAGCGGGGCCGGCGGCTCGACGAGACCAAGCCCGGATCGGGTCTCGGCCTGTCCATCGTGGTCGATCTGGCCGGGCTCTACCAGGGCACTCTCAGGCTGGATCAGGGCCGCCTCGGCGGCCTGTGCGCGGTGCTGAACCTGCCCGGCGACGGCGGCTGAAGCCGCGCGGCGCGGCCGGCGCCGCTCGCGCGTCACCGTGTCGCCGCGCCGGTGCATCGTGTCGGCTCGGCGCCCGCGATAGAACTCTCCCATGGCGATTTGGATTGTCTTCGCGGTGATGGGCGCGGCGGCCGTGATGGCTGTTCTATGGCCCTTGTCGCGTAGGGCGGCCGTGGAGGCCGGCGGCGATCCGGAAACGCGGTTCTACCGCGAGCAGCTGGCGGAGATCGAGCGCGATATCGGTCGCGGGCTGCTCTCCGAGAACGAAGCGGAAGCGGCGCGCGCCGAAGCGGCACGCCGGCTCCTCAGGGCGAGGCCTTCGAGCGTCCCGGGCGACGTGTTCGGCGAACCGGCCCTGCGCCGGCGCCGCGCCGCATCCGCCATCGCCCTGTCGACCGTTCCCCTTCTGGCGCTCGCCGTCTACGGCGCCTACGGCTCTCCGCAATTGCCGGCCCAGCCCCTTGCAGCGCGCCTCCAGGCCGCCCCGCAACAGCTCGATTTCGCCACTGCCGTGACCCGCATCGAGGGCCATCTTGCCGCCAATCCGGAGGACGGGCGCGGGTGGGAGGTGGTGGCGCCGGTCTACCTGCGCGCCGGCCGCATCGACGATGCCGTCAAGGCCTACGATCGCGCCCTGCATCTTCTCGGCGAGAGCCCAGCCCGGCTGTCGAATTACGGCGAGGCGCTTGTCACGCGCAGCGATGGCGCGGTGTCCGCCGAGGCGCGCCAGCTCTTCGAGCGGGCCCTGCGGCACGACGCGGCGATGCCGAAGCCGCATTACTATCTCGCCCGCGCGGCCGAGCAGGCCGGCAATCATGATGAAGCCCGCTTGCATTACGGCGCGATCCTGTCCTCCGCGCCGGCGGACGCGCCTTGGGTCCCGCTCGTCAAGGAGCAACTGGCCGAGCTCGATCGCAAAGGCGTCGCGACGGCCGTCGTGTCGCTGCCGCCGGAGGGTCGCCAGGCGGCGATCAAGGGCATGGTCGAGAGTCTCGCGCAACGACTCGCGACAACCGGCGGCACGGCCGAGGAATGGTCCCGGCTGGTCCGATCCTACGCGGTGCTGGGCGAGCATGATCGGGCGCGTGCCACGCTCGACGATGCGCGTCGCGCCCTGGCGCAGGATCAGGCCGGGCTCGGCCGGCTCGACAGCATGGCGCAAGAGCTTGCTCTCAACACGACGCCGAGGCCATGACGCGCAAGCAGCGGCGCTTCACTCTGATCGGCACGGCTCTCGGCGTGCTCGGTCTCGCGCTGGGCCTCGTTCTCTATGCGATGCGCGACAACATCGTGTTCTTTCACGCGCCCGCCGACGTCGCCGCCAAAGGCCTGGGGCCGGGCACGCGCTTCCGTCTCGGCGGCCTCGTCAAGGAAGGCTCGATCAAGCGCGACGGCCAATCCGTCGCCTTCGAGGTCATGGATGCGCGCAGCGTCCTGCCGGTCACGTATCGAGGCATTCTGCCCGATCTGTTCCGCGAGGGTCAGGGCGTGGTGGCCGAGGGCATGCTCGATGCGTCGGGCGTGTTCAAGGCCGACACCGTGCTGGCCCGCCACGACGAGACCTACATGCCGCGCGAAGTCGCCGATGCGTTGAAGCAGCAAGGCCATTGGCAGGGCGCTCAAGGCGCGCAGGCGAAGCGATGACAAAACGACCGTCATCCTCGGGCCGCGCGAAGCGCGGACGCGAGGACCTGGTGACCAGAGGGCTCGACGTTCGGCCTGAGATGGTCGGGTCAAGCCCGACCAGGACGCTATTGGAAAGCCGCGTTCGGCCTGAGATCCCCGGCTCGCCGCTCACGCGCCGCGCGACGACCACGACGCCTGGATCGCCCTCATGCTGATCGAGGTCGGCCATTTCGCCCTGACGCTGGCGCTCGGATTGTCGCTCGTGCAGTTCGCCGTGCC
>DASQLE010000223.1:0-3523 GCA_035630175.1 Beijerinckiaceae bacterium | reverse complement strand
GGCCGGCGGTGTCGGCGACCGCAACTTCTTCCAGGCCACCGACAACCAGGACGCCTGGGAGGCTCGCCTCCGCGTCCAGCGCGACTTCTAATCAGTCGCACTTCAAGTCTAACGGAAGCCCCGGCCTCGCGCCGGGGCTTTTGTTTTGCGCCCACCTCCCCTCGCGGGGACGGGTGGCTGCCATTGACGAGGGCGCGGGCGACCTGACAAAAGCGGCTCCGACGGAACCGGGCCGCCGCGTGTCGGCGGCCCGCGTCCTCCCTAGGATCGCTCGATGCCGCTTCCCGGAGACCGCAGACAGGCGGCTGGCCATAGCCTGGCGGACCACGAGCTCGGCCTCGATTACGCCCACGTGCATGACGGCGAAGCCGACCACGACCACGATACTTTCGACGTCGACGGCCCGCTCGAAGAGAACCCGCTCTGGATCCAGGACCACGTGACGCTCGTCAGCGTCGGCATCGACATCGGCTCGTCGGGCACCCAGGTCATCTTCTCCAAGATCAACCTGCGCCGGCTCGGCGAGGATCTGTCGAGCCGCTATTACGTCGTCTCGCGCGAGACCCTGTTCCAGTCGGCCGTCCTCCTGACGCCCTACCAGAGCGAGGAGCGCATCGACGACGCCCGCCTCGGCGCCATCATCGACGACGCCTATGCGGCCGCGAACATGCACCCCGACGACATTGACACCGGCGTTGTCATCCTCACCGGCGAAGCGTTGCGCCGCGAGAACGCGCAAGGCATCGCCGGCATCCTCGCCGAGGGTGGCGGCGAGTTCGTCTGCGCCACCGCCGGCCATCACATGGAAGCCATGCTGGCCGCCTACGGCTCGGGCGCCGCGCGGGTGTCGCATGACGAGGGCAAGCGCGTCCTCAACGTCGATATCGGCGGCGGCACCACCAAGCTGGCGCTGGTCGAGGGCGGCCGGGTGCTCGCCACCGCGGCCGTGCATATCGGCGGGCGGCTGCAGGTCGTGAACGAGGGGGGCGAGATCGTGCGGCTCGATCCGGCCGGCCGATATCACGCCGAGCGGGCCGGTTTCGACTGGCGCAAGGGCGAAGTCGCCAGCCCCGCGGCGATGGACAAGGTCGCGGATGCGATGGCCGACGCCCTGGTCGTGGCGCTCGCCGCGAAGCCTCTGCCGCACGATGTCGAGCATCTCTACCTCACCGATCCGATCGCCGATCTCGGCCGCATCGACGGCGTCATGTTCTCAGGCGGCGTCGCCGAATACGTTTACGGACGCGAAAGCCGCGATTTCGGCGACATGGGCCGGCGCCTCGGTCGCGCCGTGCGCCGCCGTCTCGATGCCGGCGCCCTGCCCTGGCCGCTGCTGCCGGCCGGCGAATGCATCCGCGCGACAGCGCTCGGCGCCTCGGAATACACCGTGCAGCTGAGCGGCAACACGAGCTACATCTCCGATCCAGCCGGCCTCCTGCCGCGCCGCAACCTGCAGGTCCTGCAGCCGGCGTTCTCGATCGAGGACGCGATCGATCCGGAGGCTCTCGCTGCGGCGATCCGCGCCCATCGCGAGGCCTTCCACGTGAGCGCGCTCGACACGGAGATCGCCCTCGCCCTGCGCTGGCGCGGGCCGCCGGCCTACGAGCGCATCCGCGCCTTCGCGCAAGGCATTCGCGACGGCCTCGCCGACTTCGTCGCCGAAGGACGTCCGCTCTACCTCATGCTCGACGGCGACGTGGCGCAGACCCTCGGCGCCGTCCTGCGCGAGGATCTCGGCGTCACGAGCGAGATTCTGTCGATCGACGGGGTCGTCCTGTGGGACTTCGACTACATCGACCTCGGCCGCATCCGCATGCCCTCCAACACCGTGCCGGTGACCATCAAGTCGCTGATCTTCAGCGAGGACCCGCGCAACCCCCGCGGCCAGCACCGCCTGCACCACCACGGCCACGACCACCACCACGGGCACGGCCATCACCACGGGCACGACCACCATCACGCTCACGCTCACGCGCACGACGATGCGCGGACATAGCTGCAAGCGAAAATCCCTCCCCTTCAGGGGAGGGCCGATTGCGAAGCACCGGGGTGGGGTCGCACCGTGTCAGAATACGGCGCTTCGCGCCATGACCCCACCCGGCTCGGATGCTGCCGCATCCGAGTCCGCCCTCCCCTGAAGGGGAGGGATGTTGATCACGGACGAAAAGGAGCGCCGCATGGCCAAGGACGCCATCGTTTCCGACGAGCTTGCCAAGAAGTTCGCGACCGAGAAGGACACGCCCTATACGCGCTGGGTGCGGAATGAGGGGCTCGACATCATCAGCGCCCATTACGTGCAGAACCTGCGCACGGTCGAGCTGAAGCCGTGGGCACGGCGCGGCGGCCGCGGCGTCTTCATCAACCACGAGGCCTCGCGCACCTCCAACGACTGCTACGTGTGCGAGATCGCGCCGGGCAAGAAGCTCGAGCCGCAGCGCCAGCTCTTCGAGGAGATGATCCTGGTCCTCGATGGGCGCGGCTCGACCAGCGTGTGGAACGATGCCGGCCAGCGCATCACCTTCGAATGGAAGGCCGGCGCCCTGTTCGCCATCCCGCACAACACCTGGCACCAGCACTTCAACGGCTCTGGCCAGGAGCCGGCGCGCTTCGTCTCGGTCACCAACATGCCGCCGACCATGAACCTCTACGAGGACGTCGAGTTCATCTTCCAGACCCCTTACGACTTCAAGAACCGCTTCGCCGGCGAGCCCGATTACTTTTCCAACAAGGGCGAGCAGAAGGGCCTGCTGCTCGAGACCAATTTCGTGGCGGACGCCGTCAACCTGCCGCTCATCAGCGCCAAGGAGCGCGGCGCCGGCGGCGGCCATATCCGCTTCTCGATGGCCAAGGGATCGATGAACTCGCACATCTCGCAATTCCCGACAGGCACTTACAAGAAGGGTCACGCCCATGGTCCGGGCGCCTACGTCATCATCCTCTCCGGCGAGGGCTATTCGCTGATGTGGCCGGAAGGCGAGGAGCCGCAGGTCTATCCGTGGGAGGTCGGCACCCTGATCGTCCCGCCCAACATGTGGTTCCATCAGCACTTCAACAGCGGCAAGACGCCGTCGCGCTACCTCGCGCTCAAGCACGAGGTGGTGTCGATCCGCAATGCGCAAGGCGTGCCGAAGGCCTGGATCAGCCGCCGGGTCGGCGGCGACCAGATCGATTACGCCGACGAATCGTCGTTCGTGCGCGAGAAGTTCACGGACGAGTTGGCCAAGCACGGTATGACGCCGAAAATGGATCAAGCCTACCAGCAGGAGCTCGAGACTTTGCCGCCGAAGGAGCAGGCGGCCGCGTAGTCGGACAGCGGCTTAGCGGTGAGCAGATGCGTCATGCCCGGGCTTGTCCCGGGCATGACTTTTTATGGCACCCCGCGGTGCCCGTTGATAAAGGGCGCCGCTACGAATTCACCGCTTGGCGCAGCACCTCATGGTGCTTGCGGTCGCCCCACAGGCGACGGTGCAGCCGGTCGAGCAGCAGATAGATCACCGGCGTCGTATAGAGCGTGAGGATCTGC
>DASQLE010000222.1:0-3353 GCA_035630175.1 Beijerinckiaceae bacterium | reverse complement strand
ATTCGCTGCGCATCTTCGGCCGGGCGCGAGGCAAGGGGCCGATCCTGTCCTTCGAGATGCGCGGCGCTCACGCCCACGATGTGGCGACGGTCATCGACCGGCAGGGCGTCGCCGTGCGCGCCGGCACCCATTGCGCCATGCCTCTCCTGAGTCGCTTCGGCGTCACCTCCACCTGCCGTGCGTCCTTCGGCCTCTACAACACGAGAGCCGAAGTCGATAAGCTCACCGAGGCCTTGCAAAAGGCCGAGGCGATGTTCGCCTAGGGTGCCGCCCTGGCAATGATG
This sequence comes from Beijerinckiaceae bacterium, assembly GCA_035630175.1. Taxonomy (GTDB): domain Bacteria; phylum Pseudomonadota; class Alphaproteobacteria; order Rhizobiales; family Beijerinckiaceae; genus JAJKJG01. The sequence goes on along the minus strand of DASQLE010000222.1, from coordinate 3,069 downwards.
ATGGGCAACCTTTCCGGCGGATAACTCCGTGTACCAGGGTAAACGCAATGACCGAAGCCATGATTCCCGAAGCCGCCCCTAATGCGCCGACGGTCGGCCTCGGCGGGCAGTTGCCGCCGGAGGAGCTCGACCGGCTGACGGACGACATCGTCGCGGCCCTGAAGACCGTCTACGATCCCGAGATCCCGGCCGACATCTACGAGCTCGGACTTATCTATCGGGTCGATATCGACGACAGCCGCAACGTCGCCATCGACATGACGCTGACGGCGCCGGGCTGCCCGGTGGCGGGCGAGATGCCCGGCTGGGTCGAGAATGCGGTCGCGACCGTGCCCGGCGTTCAGGCCGTCACCGTCAACATGGTCTTCGATCCCCCCTGGGACCAAAGCCGCATGTCCGACGAGGCGCGCGTCGCCCTCGATATGTGGTGAGGACGAGCCCGCGTGGCGGCGCGAGAGGGCCGGGCCGCGCCCCGCCTGACCGGGGTGATCGAGACGGCCCTCTATGTCGACGATCTCGCGCGCGCGGCATGCTTCTATGAGGATGTGCTCGGGTTGCCGGCGCTCATGGGCGACAGCCGCTTCCGGGCTTATGACGTCGGCGGGCGCAGCGTCCTTCTGCTGTTCCGGAGGGGCGCGACGCTGGAGACGGTCAGGCTGCCCGGCGGCACCATCCCGCCCCATGACGGCCGCGGGCCTCTGCATGTCGCCTTCGCCGTCCCGGCGGACGATCTCGCCGCGTGGACGCGGCGGCTGGAGGAGGCGGGCATCGCGATCGAGGGACGCACGGCGTGGCCGAGGGGAGGGAAGAGCCTCTACCTGCGCGATCCGGACGGCCATCTCCTCGAACTCGCGACGCCGGGGCTATGGGCGATCTACTAAGGGCGCGGGAGCCACCCCTCGACCAGCCCCGGCCGGCGCACTATCTTGAGGTGGTCAAGCGCAATCCGCCCGGGCCTTGAACCCGGCGCCAGGAGAGACGAATGGCTCTGCCCAACTTTAAGGTCATCACCTTGACCGATGCCGCCGCGCGGCGGGTCAAGGACATCATCGCCAAGGCCGACCGGCCGCTCGCGGGCGTTCGCGTCGGGGTGAGGAACGGCGGCTGCGCCGGCATGTCCTACACCATGGAATATGCCGAAACCGCCGCCCGCGGAGAGGACATGGTCGAGGACAAAGGCGTCAAGGTGTTCATCGATCCGAAAGCCGTCTTGTTCCTGTTCGGCACCGAGATGGACTTCCAGACCACGAAGCTCGCTTCGCAGTTCGTGTTCAACAATCCCAACCAGACGTCGGCCTGCGGCTGCGGCGAATCCGTAGCCCTGACACCGGTCGATCCCGAGACGGTCGCCTCGGCCGGCTGACGACAGGCGCCGAACTCTGATTTCGTCATCCTCGGGCGGCGCGAAGCGACGACCCGAGGACCTCATGCAGGATAAAGCGCTTTACTCGTCCCGAGGTCCTCAGCTCTCCGCGCTTTCGCGCTCCGGCCGAGGATGACGGCGCGTTACTCTGAACCGCGCTACGATCAGGAACGCGACGCCCGTCAAGCGGCGTCGGGCAGTCCGCCGATCGGCGACTCCGCGTCCGTGAAAGTGCGGTTGCGGCCGGCGCGCTTGGCTCGGTACATGCACTGATCGGCGCGCTCGAGAAGCGAGATACACGAATCGCCCGGGCGGAATGCGGCGATGCCGAGGGAGATCGTCACCTTGCCGAGCGATTCGCCGGTCGAGCGCTTCACCAGCTCGCGGCCCATCACGTTTTCCCTTATCTCCTCGGCGGTGGCGCGCGCCGCCTCGAGGGTGGCGCCGGGCAGGATGACCCCGAACTCCTCGCCGCCGAAACGGGCGAGGGTGGCCTTCCTTCTCACCCGCTCGCGCATGGTCACGCTTACGAGGCGCAGGACTTGGTCGCCGGTGAGGTGCCCATAGGTGTCGTTGAAGCGCTTGAAATGATCGATGTCGAGAATGATCAGGGCGAGGGGCCGCTTCTGCGCGCTCGCGTCGACGATCGCTTGAGCCAGCATCTCGTCGAAATGCTGGCGGTTCGAGATGCCGGTGAGCGCGTCGGTGAGCGAATCGATGCGCACAGCCTCGAGCGTCTCGCGAAGGAGCTCGATCTCGTGGCGCGTCTCCTTGAGCCTCGCCTCCAGGATTCCGTTGGTCTCGGACACGTCGCGCGTCGCGCCGAGCAGCGATTCCAGCACCTCGCGGACGCGGCTGCGGTCGACCGGCCCGGCCAGATCCTGTGCGAAAGCCTCGAGCGACTGGCCGTATTTTGCGGTCGAGCCGAGAGCTAGGTCGACCATCTCCATGACCTGGTTGATCTCGACCAGGACGCTCTCGCCGGTGCGCTCGGCTTCGTCCATGAACTGGGTGCCGCCGAGATGCGCCTGGTAGAGAGTCTCGATGTCCCCGTGCGAGAGGTTGCCCTGCTTGGCGGTGAGCTGCTTGATCGCGTCGTTCATGAGCGGCTTGCTGCCGCCCACATAGGTGTACCAGACCTCGTAGCTGCGCGGGTACGCTCCCGAACCGTATGCCTTCATGAGTTCGAGCGCCCGTTGCGAGATCTCGAATGAGCGCTCGACGTCTTGTCGCGTCGTATCTCTCAACGGCTCCTCCCGTCCCCAGGGCACGATCGGCGGCACGGCCGGCTCGAAAGCGACAAGAGGATGTACGGAGAAACCGCCAATAAAGACTTAAGACGTTCCCGGATCGACGCTATTTGCCGTCCTTCGACGACGATGCGGGACGCATCAGGAAAGCCGGCACGTGATCGCCGAGGCCCATCACGGGTCCCTCGAAATCCGGCGGGCGACGGTCGGGACGGCGCTCTGCCGGCCGGCGCTCCGGATGGCGTTCCTGGGGCGGCCTTGCGGGCGGGCGAGGGGGCTTGGCCCGTTCCGGATTCTTGGCCTGCTCGGGGGCCTTGGCTCGTTCGGGAGTCCTGGGCCGTTCCGGAGTCTTGGCCCGTTCGGGAGTTTGGGCCCGTTCGGGAGCCGGCGCGGCGGCATGGCTCTGAGAGCGGGGCGGTTTGCGGTCGCCGGACTTCCTGCCCCGCTCGCGCGGGG
>DASQLE010000221.1:0-2884 GCA_035630175.1 Beijerinckiaceae bacterium | reverse complement strand
ACGGGCCGCCCATGACGGGAAACCCCGCCGCGGCACCCTCAATTCACAGGCGAATTCTGGCAAACCGACCCGATCCTACGGGGGCCAGCTGATGGCGAGGCGAGCGCCGGGCGGACGCGTGGGGGGCCGTTTCAGTCGCCTTCGCCGGGGTTGGGGGTGAAGAACTTCTCAAACTTCTGCGGCACCCCATCCCATTGCTTAGCGTCGCCGGGCGCGTCCTTCTTCTGCGTGATATTGGGCCAGGACTTCGCCAGATCGGCGTTCAGCTTGAGCCACGTCTCGAGGGCCGGCTCCGTATCGGGCTTGATCGCCTCGGCCGGGCATTCCGGCTCGCAGACGCCGCAATCGATGCACTCGTCCGGATGGATGACGAGCATGTTCTCACCTTCGTAGAAGCAATCGACCGGGCACACCTCCACGCAGTCCATGTATTTGCACTTGATGCAGTTTTCGGTGACGACGTAGGTCATCTTGGATCCCTGGGGCGCCGCACGCGCGGCGCATCGACAGTGTCCCTGCGAGAATGGGGACCGCTCGCCGCAGCAGCTCTCCAGGTGCTGCGACCGAGCGGATGAGAGCGCCCGAGCGCGTACCGCCGACGCCTCTCGCGGTCTAGCGGCTCGCCGGGACAGTGACAAGCGCACCGTCGTCGCGGTCGAGCTCGCGGTAGAGCCGGCGCGCTTCCGGGGCAGGTCCGCGCCGGGCTCCGAGCGCTTCCACCCGCACCACCGCCGTCGTGCGCGCAAGGGCAATCGTCAGGACGTCGCCGATGGCGATCGGCTGCGCGGGCGTGTCGGCGCGGCGGCCGTTGACCCGCACGAAACCCTCGCCGACCAGCTTCGCCGCGGACGTCCGGCTCTTCACGAAACGGGCGAACCAGAGCCACTTGTCGAGGCGTTGACGATCCTCGCGCATCGGCGGTCCGGTTTCAGAGGCCGGGCGGAGGAGGCCGGCGTCGCCGGGCGCCGATGCTCCTCAGCGCTTGTCCCCGTCGCGGCCTTCGAGCTGCGCCTTGAGGGCCGCCAGCTTGGCGAAAGGCGAGTTCGGGTCGGGGGGCTTGTCGCGGCGCTCCTCGCGGCGGCGCGGCTCCTGACCGTTGCTGCGCCGCGCCTCGGCGCCGCGCCCCTCCCGCTGCGTTCCGCGACGCTCGTCGGAGCGGCGCGGGCCGCGCGGCGGCCGGGTCTCGGTTCCTGCGGCATCGGCTTTAGCGGAGTCTGGCGCTTCGGCGCGGCGCTCGTGCGGCCCGCCGGGCCCGCCCGGCCGGCGCTCGGGCCGGTCCGGACGCTCTCGGCGCGGACGCGCGTCGCGACCAGCGCCGCCCTCGGCGCGACGGGAGCGCTCGCGTCCCTGGCGGGCCTGAGCGCCGTCGTGATGCCGGCGGTGCAGGCGCCAGACCTCGATGGGGGCCGGCTCGGCGACCGCCTCGAGAGCCACAGGTGCGACGCCCTCCGCCACGGCGGCAGCCGCACCCTCGGGACCGTCCGCCTCGGCGGCCGCCGTCGGCTCGGCGATCTCGGACGGGGCGATGGGTGCGATGCCGGCTTCGACAGCGCCCTCCTCGGCCCCGCCCCCCAAAGCCGCCCCAAGCCCGTCGGCAAGCCCCTCGGCAAGCCCGTCCAGGGGTGCAGGCGCCGCCGCGGCGCCTTCGCCGATCTCAGGCGCGGCCGCGCTTTCTCCGGTCGTGGCAGGAGCGGCCTCGGCGGGCTGACCATCGCCCGCCGCAGCCGTCGCGTCGCCCCCATCGGGAGTCGGCGTGAGCGCCTGCGGCGGCGACGGCGCGGCCGCGAGCGGCACCGTGATGGGCGGTCCGGGCCGGCGGTCCATGACGTAGCCGAGCGATTTTAATATCGAGGCGAAATCCTCGCCGGAACAGCCGACCAGCGAGGTCATGGAGACCGTCGGCACGAAGGTTTCGTTGTCGGCGGCGCCGGGCGGCGGTTCGCCGGGCGTGATGCCCGGCCGATAAGCGATGGCGGGCCGGATGAGATCGGCCAGCCGCTCGAGGATGTCGACGCGCACGGCGCGCCCGCCGCACACCCGGAAGCCGGCGGCGCGGTAGAGGCCCTTGGCGATGTCGGGATCGACCGGGATCGAGGTGCGGCCGGACCCGGCGAGATGGGCGATCTCCTCGATGCCCTTCTGCTCGAGCCCGCCGTTCTTCAGGGCCCACAACTGCGCCGCGAGCGTGCGCGGCGCCGGCTTGAGGAACGCCGGCAGGTAGAGGTGATAGGCGCCGAAGCGCACGCCGAGCTGGCGCAGCGCCGCGCGGCCGTCCTGATCGAGGCCGCGCACCTCCTGCAGCACCCGCGAGCGCTCGAGAACGCCGAGCGCCTCGGCGATCTGGAAGGCGATGCCGCGGGCGATGCCGGTCGCGGTCGGCGAATCCTCGAGCTGCAGCAGCGGCCCGAGGAGGCGCACGATATGGGCCTTGAGCCACGCCTTGAGCCGGCCCTCGACCTTGTCGCGCGCCGGGCCGGTCAGTTGCTCGTCGGCGACGAGGCGCAGGCGCGGCTCGAACAGCTTGTCGCCCGGCTCGAGCTTCGCCACCGGGTCGCCCGTCCAACGGATGGTGCCGTCGTTCGAGAGCACGAGCGAGGCATCGGCGGCGGCGGAGAAGCGATCGGCGCGCGCCTCGATCTCGCTGGCGAGCGCCTTTTGCGCCGCGTTGCGCAGAGCCGCCTTGGCTTCGGCGCCTTCGGTCTGCGGATCCGGCACGAAATGGAATCCGTGCAGGTGGCCGACATGCTGGCCCTCGACCGTGACGTCGCCGGTGGCCGTGACTTCCGCTTCCAGCATCGCGTTTTCTCTCAGGCGCCGCATCAGGACGCTGGTGCGCCGGTCGACGAAGCGACTCGCGAGCCGCTCATGAAGCGCGTCCGACAGC
>DASQLE010000220.1:0-3327 GCA_035630175.1 Beijerinckiaceae bacterium | reverse complement strand
TTCGCGCGCTTCTTCAACAACACGCCGATCGCCATCGCCACCATCGGCCGCGCCGGCAACGTCGTGCGCCACAACGCCTCGTTCGTGCGCCTGTTCGGCATCCTGCCGGGCGGCGGCGCCGGCGCGCAGGGCCGCTCGGTGGCGGAGCTCGTCGCCGAGGGCGACCGCGCCAACCTCGCCGGTGCCATCGCCGCGGCTTCGGACGGGCGCGGCGACATCGCGCCGATCGATCTCGGCCTCGTCGGGGAAGGCGGCCGCTCGGTGCGCATCTGGCTGAGCCCGGTCAGCGACGCCGACGGCGACGGCGAGAGCGCGCTCCTCTACGCGCTCGACACCACCGAGCAGCGCCAGCTCGAGCAGCAATTCGCGCAGGCGCAGAAGATGAACGCCGTCGGGCAGCTCGCCGGCGGCGTCGCGCACGACTTCAACAACGTCCTGCAGGCGATCATCGGCTACTCGGACCTTCTTCTCGCCAACCACCGCCCGACCGACCCGGCCTTCCAGGACATCATGCAGATCAAGCACAACGCCAACCGGGCGGCGAGCCTGGTGCGTCAGCTGCTTGCCTTCTCGCGCCGGCAGACCCTGCGGCCGGAGGTGCTCAACCTGGCGGACACCCTCTCCGACCTGTCGATGCTGCTGAAGCGCCTGCTCGGCGAGCGCGTCGAGCTCGACCTCAAGCACGGGCGCGAGCTGTGGACCGTCAAGGCCGACGTCAACCAGCTCGAGCAGGTGATCGTCAACCTCGCCGTCAACGCGCGCGACGCCATGCCGGATGGCGGCCGGCTCGGCATCCGCACCGCCAATGTCGGCGCCGACGAGGCGGCGCGCCTCGGCCTCACCGGGATGCCGATCGCCGATTACGTGCTGATCGAGGTGTCTGACACCGGCACCGGCATCCCGCCGGAGGTGATGGACAAGATCTTCGAGCCGTTCTTCACGACCAAGGAGGTCGGCAAGGGCACCGGCCTCGGCCTCTCGACCGTGTTCGGCATCGTCAAGCAGTCGGGCGGCTTCATCTACGTCGATTCCTCGATCGGCCAGGGGACGAGCTTCCGCATCTTCCTGCCGCGCCACATTGCGGCGGCCGAGCCGGCGCCCGAGGAGAAGGCCGAGCCGGCGGCCAAGCAGCCGGCGGCGGACCTCACCGGCCAGGGCACCATCCTCCTCGTCGAGGACGAGGACCCCGTGCGCGCGGTCAACGGCCGCGCCCTGTCGGCGCGCGGCTACACCGTGCTCGAGGCGGCGTCCGGGGTCGAGGCGCTGCAGGTCATCGAGGACAGCGAGACGCCTGTCGACCTGGTCGTCTCCGACGTCGTCATGCCCGAGATGGACGGGCCGACGCTGCTGCGCGAATTGCGCAAGCGCTACCCGGACCTCAAGGTGATCTTCGTCTCCGGCTATGCCGAGGACGCCTTCAAGAAAAACCTGCCCGAAGGCGAGGCCTTCAACTTCCTGCCGAAGCCGTTCAGCCTCAAGCAACTCGTCGAGACGGTGAAGCAGACCCTGGCGGCGTGAGCGGCGCCCCGAAGCCTGTCCCGCCGCCTGCATGCTTCTTCAAAGCGTTCCGCCCCGGCACAGGCCGGGGCGGGCGTTGGACAACCTGTCACGTAGGAGCGACGACCTTACCGGGTCATGGGCGATCCGACGCCGGGACGCTGCGACTCGACGTTGCCGTTGCCGAGCGTCCTGTCCACTCCGCCTTCACGCGCTGCGGGCAGCGTCGTCGAGCCCGTCGTCATAGGTCGGCTGCCGATGGCCTGCGACTCGACGTTGCCGTTGCCGAGCGTGCCGTCGACGCCGCCGGTCGCGGACGGATTGGTGGTCATCGAGCGCGGCTGCGCGCCCGGCACGGCCGGCCGCTGCGACTCGACATTACCGTTGCCGAGCGTGCGGTCCGGTCCGCCGACCGGCGCCTGCGCGAGCGCGGGAGCCGACAGCGCGGCAAGGGTAGCGGCAAGAATGATGCTCGTCTTCATCAAAAACTCCTCGAATGAATGGCCGTGCGGAAAGCACCCGATGTGATTCGTGCTCAACCGACGTTGTGTGATGATCGCGTCCCGCTAAGCGCGAGCCTTGCTGGGCCTCAGACGCAAACACTTGCCGGGTCCCGGCAAGTCCAGCGCTAACGCGGCACGTCTGGAAGAGGTCCCTCCGGCAAACGAATTTGTGAAGACGATGCTGCCAGCGCCGCACGCGTGATCGCGGCACCGCGACGCATGTCGATTGGCAGGGCGGCGTCGGAATGCGACGAGATCCCGGCTTCGCGGTCGGAAGCGCAGGACGCCGTGTCCCCAAGGGCGGCCCTACTGAGATGCGTCGCCGATCCGCAGCCAGCCCCGCCGCACCGCGTACATACGGCCCATCCGCCCAGCTTTCAGCGGGCTCGGGCTAAGGAGGGAGTACCGACTGCAGGCCGCAAATGGCGCGCACTGGAGTCCGCTTAGGGTCGTGTCGAAGCCACTGCTCCGGCCCAGTTATCACCGTGAACAAAAAAAGAACTTGCGGATGAGAACAAACAGGGTACATTGGTCCTCTCGCGCCGTTGAACTCCTCTCTGACCCCGTGCCATAAGGACCCCCGACCGATGTCCCAGTCCGCCGCCGCCCTGCGCCTCGTGGAAAGCTCTTCAATGGATAAGGATAAGCTGAAGGCGCTGGATGCGGCGCTGTCGCAGATCGAGCGCAATTTCGGCAAGGGCTCGGTCATGCGCCTTAAGGGCGACAAGGCGGTCGAGATCGAGACCATCTCGACCGGCTCCCTCGGGCTCGACATCGCCCTCGGCGTCGGCGGTTTTCCGCGCGGCCGGGTGATCGAGATCTACGGGCCCGAATCGTCCGGCAAGACGACCCTCGCCCTGCATGCCGTCGCCGAGGCGCAGAAGAAGGGCGGGGTGTGCGCCTTCATCGACGCCGAGCACGCCCTCGACCCGATTTACGCCAAGAAGCTTGGCGTCAGCCTCGACGACCTCCTCATCTCGCAGCCGGACACTGGCGAGCAGGCCCTCGAGATCGCCGATACCCTCGTGCGCTCGGGCGCCGTCGACGTGTTGGTCATCGATTCGGTGGCGGCGCTGACCCCCAAGGCCGAGCTCGACGGCGAGATGGGCGACGTGCAGCCCGGCATGCAGGCCCGGCTCATGAGCCAGGCCCTGCGCAAGCTCACGGGCTCGATCTCGCGCTCCAACGCTATGGTCATCTTCATCAACCAGATCCGCATGAAGATCGGCGTCATGTACGGCTCGCCCGAGACCACCACCGGCGGCAACGCGCTCAAATTCTACGCCACCGTGCGCCTCGACATCCGCCGCATCACGACCCTCAAGGA
>DASQLE010000219.1:0-21820 GCA_035630175.1 Beijerinckiaceae bacterium | reverse complement strand
CACCTCTACGGCAATCTCGACATCCCGTGCGTGCCGATCGCCCTGAATTCGGGCCTCTACTGGCCGCGCCGTCGCTTCATCCGCCGCCCCGGCACGATCCTCGTCGAGATCCTCGAGCCGATCCCGCCGGGCCTGCCCCGGAAGGAGTTCATGGACGAGTTGCAGACGCGTCTCGAGGCGGCGTCGGCGCGGCTTCTGGCCGAGGGGACGGCTCGCTTAAACGAGGCAGCGGATGCGGGATCGCGCGAGATCGGCCGCCCGGCGGCGTAGCCCCGTCAGCCGCGCAACGCCAAATTCGAGCAAGTGCGCGCGGCGGCGCCCCTTCAAGTCGGCCCGGATCGCGATCCGCTCTCGCGGGCGCTGAGCTTCGCGTCCGATGTCGGGGCTGCGCCGGACGAACGCCATCGCCTCGCCAGCCACAGCCGGAAGCTCGCCCATTTCCCCATGCCCCAGATCGTCGAATAGGCGACAGGCTTCCGCAAGAACGGCACGTCGAGGGCGATCAGGAGCAAGCCGAGCGGCAGCATCCAGATGCCGAGCACCGGAAGGAACGAGAAGATGCCGCCCACGATGCAGAACAGCCCGATCGGGATGCGGATGAGACGGGCGTCGGGGTGCCGCAAGCGTCGCAGAAGGCGCGCGCCGCGCTCCGGCACCTCTTCCTCGAGACGCTTGAACGCCTCCCGCAGCGCCCGTTTCCCTTCCGGCACCCTAATTCCTCCGTACCTCTCGACCGAACGTCAGCTCCACGCCGGCGGCCCCGAACCGGTCCGTAAAAGCAAACCCGAACGACCGGGTCGGGGTTGCATCGGAAGCGGTCCGGCGCACCGTTCCGCGACGGCCGAGATGCCCCATATGGTGCGTCCGCGCGCCGGGACGAGAGGCCGGCCCGAGAAAGTAGCGCGTTCGTTTCGGCTTCTGAGTCGAAAGCCATCCGGCCTTGCCCCCCGGCCTTGACACGAATCGCATCTTTTCCTATTTAGAACAAATGGCGAACAGAAGAGCCCTGTCGTGGTCGGCCGCCATGCGTGACTTGCGTCATGAGCGGGTGCGGAGGGCAGGCGTGCGCGAGGAACGATTGCGGGCGACGGCGGGCTTGCGGCAGGGAGCGCTCAACCTGAGCTCCTGGCGCGGCCGGTCCGGGCGGCGGTACGTGGTCGGGGTCCATCCCTTGAGCGAGACCGACCTTCTCGACGTGACCGACGCGATCGTCATCGCGGTGCGGCGCGACGAAGGGGGCGTCGCGCGTCTCATCGACATCGCCGCCGCCGGGCCGAAGCCGCGCGACCGCCTGCGCAAGTCGTGGATGTCGACGGTGCGCTCCCGCGGCGCCACCGAGATGCACGTCCATCGCCTCGCCGAGGACGAGGCGTCGCGCCGGGCCATCATCGAGGACTTGCGCGAGGACGAGGACGAGGACGCCGACGCGTCGAGCTAAGCCAGGGCCGCCGCGATGCGGGCGAGGATCGGATCGCTGACGCCGATGGCGATGAGATGCTCGTGCGTGGCGCGCACGTAATCCGGATTGGCGCCGGACAGGCCGACTCCCTGGCGCACGAGGCGCATGACGTCCGCCTCGGGCAGCCGGCCGGCATATTGCGGATGGCGCCGGTCGGCCACGAAGGTCAGGGCGCGCACCCGCCGCCCGTCCTCGAGCTGGACCCGCACATGGCGCTCGAGATAAACGGCGGTCGCCTGCTCGCGCTCGCGCAGATACGCGATCGTGGCCGCCTCGTCCTCCCCGGCGATGCGGAAGGCGATGCCGCGGCAGCGCCCGCCGCGATCGAGCCCGAGCACGAGGCCCGGCGCATCCGGCGTGCCGCGATGCACGTGCGAGAAGATGCACAGCGAGCGGTGGTAGCCGTAGAGATGCGCCCGGCGGCGCTCGGCGAAGCGGAAGCCGGGCCGCCACATCAGCGAGCCGTATCCGAAGACCCAGAGGTTGTTTGACTCCTCGTCCATCGCACATGCGTTGCAGGTTGCGGGCCGCTCCGGGTACCAGCTACGGAGACTTGTCTCAACGGGGAGAGCCATGACGGACGGAACGCCCGCCTTGCCGCCACGGCATAGCCGCGTCTGGCTGTTCGCGCCCTTCGTTCTTCTGGCGCTGGCCGTTGCCGGCTGGAGCACGGCCTGGTTTCTAATCCGCAACGGAACCACCCGCGTCGTCGACGACTGGCTGGCGGCGGAGGCGGCCCAGGGCCGCCAATGGCAATGCATCGACCGCACGATCGGCGGCTATCCTTTCCGCATCACGGTCAGCTGTGACGCGCTCAGCCTGCAGCGCCCCGGCGCGAGCCTGGCGCTCGGAGCCGTCACGGCGGTCGCGCAGGTCTACGCGCCGCGGCACGTCATCGTTCACGCGGCCGGGCCGCTCCGTGCCGGCGACGGACGGAGCAGCGTCGATGGAACCTGGCGGCTCCTGCAGGCGAGCGTGCGCACGGTCGCGGAGGGCGGCTTTCAGCGCCTGTCCCTGGTCGTGGACGAGCCCGCCCTGCGGGTGACCGGGGCGCCGCCCGGCGACCTCGCCCTCTCGGCCGGCCGCCTCGAGACGCATCTGCGACCACACCCGACGCGCGCCGCGAGCGAGGGCGCCTACGACTGGACCCTCGGGCTGGCGCGCCTGAACCTGCCCGTCCTCGACACCCTCATCGGCGGCGCCGAGCCCACCGATCTCGACCTGCAGGTGACGGCAACGGGGGCAGGCGACGTCAAGGCGCGCCCGTGGCCTGCGGAGCTGGAGCGCTGGCGGGCAGCGGGCGGCCGCCTCGAGGTGACGACCCTCGCCCTCGCCAAGGGCCGGCGCCGCCTCGAAGGCGCGGGCCAGTTCGGCCTCGACGACGCCCACCGGCCGCAGGGCCGGGCCGAGCTCGCCGCGATCGGTCTCGAAGGCCTGATCGGCACGCTCCTCGGCGCCCGAGGCGGAGCCACGGCCGCCCTGCTCGGCGCCCTGATCGGCCAGCCGATCGCCCCCGATCCGGCGCCGCAAGCCAATGCGTTGGGCAGCAAATCCGGCCTGAAACCCTTGCCGCCGGTGCGGCTCGAAGAGGGGCGCGTCTTCATCGGCACGCTGCCCCTGCCGGGGGTGCGGCTCGCACCGCTTTACTAAGATCACGATGCGTTTTGATCGAGCCGATCCATCCGCATAAGCGTGATCTGTTCTAAGAAGTCGAGCATGATGCCGAAAAGTGGTGTCCACTTGTCGGCATCATGCCCCATCGTCCCGCCGCCGCCCGAAATCGGGCTCCGGCGTCTCCTGCCCGCTCGAGATGATGCCGCGCCGGATGTCGCGGGTGCGCGCGAACAGGTTGAACAGCGCCTCGCCGTCGCTCCAGCGTATGGCGCGGGCGAGCGCCGCCAGATCCTCGTTGAAGCGGCCGAGCATCTCCAGGACGGCGTCCTTGTTGTGCAGGAACACGTCGCGCCACATGGTCGGGTCGGAGGCGGCGATGCGCGTGAAATCGCGAAAGCCGCCGGCCGAGAACTTGATGACCTCCGATTGCGTGACCGTCTCGAGGTCTTCCGCCGTCGCCACGATGTTGAAGGCGATGAGATGCGGCACGTGGCTGGTGATGGCGAGGACGAGGTCGTGGTGCCCCGCATCCATGATCTCGACATTCGACCCGAGCGCCTCCCAGAAGGCGCGGATGCGGGCGATGGCGGCCGCGTCGGTGCCGTCCGGCGGCGTCAGGATGCACCAGCGGTTGTGGAAGAGCGTCGCGAAGCCCGCATCGGGGCCCGAATGCTCGGTTCCGGCGACCGGATGGGCGGGCACCAAGGCTGTCCCCGGCGGCAGGTGCGGCTGCAGCTGGGCGATGGCCGAGCCCTTGACCGAGCCGACGTCCGAGACGACCGCGCCGGGCGCCAAGGTCATGCGCCGGGCGACATCGCCGTAAGCGCCGAGCGGGATGCACAGGACGACGCCGTCGGCGCCGGCGGTGCCGGCGGCGACGTCGGCGGTCGCCTCGTCGGCGAGGCCGAGGGCGCGCACCCGGTCCAGAACGGCCTCGTCCCGATCGACCGCGACCACGGCGCCGGCGAGACGCCGCGCCTTGACGCCGCGGGCGATCGACGAGCCGATCAGGCCGAGGCCGATGATGGCGAGCCGCGCGAAGAGCGGTTCCTCGAGGGGCGGGCCGAGCCGCTCAGGCATGCGCGCGCGCCTTGCCGTCCAGGAAGTCGCGGAGCGCGGCGACGACGAGCCGGTTCGCCTCGGCGTCCCCGACCGTCAGGCGCAGCGCATGCGGCAGGCCGTAGGCTGCGACCCGCCGCAGCACCAGCCCGCGCGCGGTGAGGAAGGCATCCGCGTCCTCCGCGGTCCGCCCCGCCGCTTGCGGAAAATGCACGAGGAGGAAGTTGCCGACGCTCGGCGTCACTTGGAGGCCGAGATCCTTGAGGGCGCGCGTCAGCCAGGGCAGCCACTCGTCGTTGTGGGCCATGGCGCCCGCCACATGCGCCTCGTCGCCGAGCGCCGCGACCCCGGCCGCGATGGCGAGGCCGTTGACGTTGAACGGGCCGCGGATGCGGTTCACGGCGTCGACCACATGCGCCGGGCCGACCATCCAGCCGAGCCGGAGATTGGCAAGGCCGTAGATCTTGGAGAACGTCCGCGTCATGACGACGTTCTCGCTCGTCGCCACGAGCTCGAGGCCGGACGCGTAATCGTTGCGCCGCACGTATTCGGCGTAGGCCGCGTCGAGCACGAGCAGGACGTTGCCAGGCAAGCTAGCATGCAGGCGCTTGACCTCGTCGAAGGGAAGGTAGGTCCCGGTCGGGTTATTGGGATTGGCGAGGAAGACCATGCGGGTGCGCGGTGTGACCTTGGCCAGGATGGCCTCAACGCTGGCCGTGTAGTCGACCTCGTCGGCGACCACCGGCGTGCCCCCGGCCGCCAGGATGGCGATGCGGTAGACGAGGAAGCCGTGCGTCGTGAACACGCCCTCGTCGCCGGGCCCGACGAAGGCATGGGCGAGCAGCGACAGGATATCGTCGGAGCCGGCGCCGCAAACGATGCGGGCCGGATCGAGCCCGAACTTGGCGCCGATCGCCTCGCGCAACGCCCCGGCGCTGCCGTCCGGATAAAGGGCGAGCTGTCCCGCACCGGCGCGCACCGCTTCGATCGCCCGCGGCGACGGGCCGAGCGGCGTCTCGTTGGAAGACAGCTTGTGGAGCTTGACGCCGCCCGGCGCCGCGCTCTTGCCCGGAACATAGGCCTCGATCGACAGGATTCCGGGGCGGGGAACGGGACGGGCGGACATCAGGACCTTGAAGGGCTGCGAAGGCGAGCCCGCTCCTAGCCTAGCTCGGTCACGATTTCACGCGGAAACGTTCCGCATGGCTACCGACCTCGACGAGCTCGCCGACGCTCGAGCCGGCCCTCTCGATGGCGCTCCGCAACGCATCCCGGTCCAGCGCGCCGGGGGCCGCCAGCAGCAGCGACAGGCCGCCGCGGTCGCCGGCGCTGGCGATGACCTCCGCGTCGAGGTTCGCGATCGCCTCGCGCGCCGCGTCCCGCCAGCGCTCCAGCCGGGCCGCGTAAAGGACGACGTCGCGCATGGCGGCGTCCGTCAGCGGCTTGGAAATGACAAAAGCCGGCGTTCCCGCCGGATGGCCGGGACGCTCGATGAACGGCAGGCGGGCGATGACCTTGGGCGCCTCCGCAACCGCGAGCTCCCGCCACCAGGCGCCGGCCGAGGCGCCCTGGTCGAGGCGGAAGATGCCGAGATCGCCGCGCGAGCGCGCCACCGCCCGGATCACCGCCGTTGCGCTCGGATGCTCCCGATAGGGGACCGTGAAGCCGAAATGGAAGCGGGCCGCGTCGCGCATCGGTGCGTCGCCGCCGGACACGTCGGCATGGACCGCATAGGGCGCCTGCACATAGGTGAAGGTGGCGATGATGACCCGCCAGATGCTTTCCGCCGTGTCGAGCGGCAGGAGACCGCGATGGCGCTCGGCGAGGGCGCGCATCATGGCGGCCTCGCGGCCAGGCCGGAAGGCGGAGCCGGATTCGGAGGTTTTCTTGACGGCGATCAGCCGGTCGATGATCTCGCCGCGCTCCATCAGCAGCCGGTGCATGGCCTCGTCGATGCGATCGATCTCGGAACGCAGCGCGCCGAGGTCGGGGGGCGGGGTGTCAGTCATGGCGGCGGGCCGATCCGGGTTGCCCCAAGGCGCTGTATGGCGCCTGTTTCATTGGCGAGTGGCGCCTGTTTAGAAAGCCGGCCGCAGAAAGGCTAGGCTCGTCAACCGGGATTGAAGTCCGGGGCAAGCCAGATTGACGCCCCGGCCCCAGGCGACCCATATGCACCTGACCCCAATGAACCATATCGCCAAAGTATCCCCCGAGAGCCTGGGACAGGCCGACGAGCCGACGAGCCCGGTGGCGCGCTTCGGCGCGAACGAGCCGCTCGCCCTCGATGCGGGCACCTCGCTGGGACCCTGGCAAATCGCCTACCAGACCTATGGCGAGCTCAACGCCGACCGCTCCAACGTCGTTCTCGTCTGCCACGCGCTGACCGGCGACCAGCACGTCGCCAACATCCACCCGGTCACGGGCAAGGCCGGCTGGTGGGAGACCATGATCGGCCCCGGCAAGCCGATCGATACGGGGCGGTTCTTCGTCATCTGCCCCAATGTCGTCGGCGGCTGCATGGGCACGACCGGCCCGGCCTCGACCGATCCGGCGGCCGGCCGGCCGTGGGCGGTGGATTTCCCGCTCGTCACGATCCGCGACATGGTGCGCGCCCAGGCCATGCTGCTCGACCGGCTCGGCATCGACAGCCTGTTCTGCGTGCTCGGCGGCTCCATGGGCGGCATGCAGGTGCTGCAATGGGGCGCGAGCTATCCCGAGCGCGTCTTCTCCGCCTTGCCGATCGCAACCGGCGCGCGGCATTCGGCCCAGAATATCGCCTTCCACGAGGTCGGCCGCCAGGCCGTGATGGCCGATCCGGAATGGCGCGCCGGCCGCTACCTGGAACAAGGCGGGCGACCGACCAAAGGATTGGCCGTCGCGCGCATGGGCGCTCACATCACCTATCTGTCGGAGACGGCGCTGCATCACAAGTTCGGGCGGCGCTTCCAGGACCGCGACTCGCCGACCTTCACGTTCGATGCGGATTTCCAGGTCGAGAGCTACCTGCGCCACCAAGGGATCACGTTCGTCGAGCGCTTCGACGCCAATTCCTATCTCTACCTGACGCGGGCGATGGATTATTTCGACCTCGCCGAGGATTACGGCGGCGTTCTTGCGGAGGCGTTCCGCGGCACCAAGACCCGCTTCTGCGTCATCTCGTTCACGTCCGACTGGCTGTTCCCGACGGTCGAGTCGCGCGAGGTCGTGCACGCGCTCAACGCCTCGGGCGCATCGGTCGGCTTCGTCGAGATCGCGAGCAACAAGGGCCACGACGCCTTCCTGCTGCACGAGCCCGAGATGTTCGTGGCCGTGACCGGCTTCGTCGAAGCCGCCGCCCGCGCGCGGGGCATCGCGTGAGGGAGAGGGCGCCTCTCACCTCTCCCCCGGCGGGAGAGGTCGAGCGCACCGAAGGTGCGTCGGGTGAGGGGGGCAACGCGACTTCTCCGTCGAGGTCGGCGCTGCCACCCTCACCCTACCCTCACCCATGGAATGAAAGGGGAAGCGTGCCCCGCCTCGACCTGATCCTCGTCGCCGACATGGTCGAGCCGGGATCGCGGGTGCTCGACGTCGGCTGCGGCGACGGCTCGCTTCTGGCGCTGCTGCGCGAGAGCCGAGGCGTCGACGCGCGCGGCATCGAGTTGTCGCGCGAGGGCGTCAGCGAGTGCCTCGCCAAGGGCCTGCCGGTTATCCAGGGCGACGCCGACACCGATCTCAGGGATTACCCGGATGACGCCTTCGATTACGTGATCCTGTCGCAGACGATCCAGGCGACGCGCCAGCCGCGCGCCGTCCTCGAGAACATGCTGCGCATCGGACGGCGGGCGATCGTCTCCTTCCCGAATTTCGGCCATTGGCGCATCCGCTACGAGGTCGGTCTGCGCGGGCGCATGCCCGTGACCGACAACCTGCCGCACAGCTGGTACGACACGCCCAACATCCATTTCTGCACGATCCGCGATTTCGTCGCCCTGTGCCGAGCCGTCGACGCCAAGATGGAGCGCGCCATGGCGCTCAATGCGGGCGGCCAGCCGGTGCGGGTCAACGTGCCCTGGTGGGTATGGAACCTGTTCGGGGAGCAGGCGGTGTTCCTGCTTCGCAGGGGCGCGCCGGTGGCGGACAGAGCATGACTGACGAACCTCGCCCCTCATACGCCCCGCTCGTGCAGGTGCGGCGCGGCCCGATCCCGGAGAGCGAGCATTTCGGCGCGTGGGCGGTCGCCACTAGGCAAGGCAATCTCGTCGCGAGCCTCGGCGACCCCGACCTCCTGACCTACCCGCGCTCGGCGCTCAAACCCTTTCAGGCGCTTGCTCTCGTCGAGAGTGGGGGCGCGGACGCGTTCAGCCTGACGCCGCGGCATCTCGCGCTCGCCTGCGCCTCCCACCGGGCCGAACCGTTCCAGGTCGAGCTCGTACGCGAATGGCTGGGCCGTCTCGATCTCGCCCCCGAAGCGCTCGCGTGCGGCCCGGCATGGCCGTCGGGGGAGGCGGACCGGGACGCCCGCGTCGCCGCCGGGGAGGCGGTCAGCCCCCTCTTCCACAACTGCTCCGGCAAGCACGCCGGTCTGCTCAGCGTCTGCCGCCACTGCCACTACTCGGTTCCCGATTACGCGCATGAGGCCCACCCGCTGCAGGAGGAGATCCGGCGCACGATCGGCGCGCTCGTCGAACGCCCGATCGACATAGCCAGCCTCGGCGTCGACGGCTGCAACCTGCCGGCGATTCCGCTGACCTTGCGGGAGACGGCCACCGCCGTGGCGCGCTTTGCGGCGGGCGACGGCGTCAACGCGGCGCAGGGCGGGGCGATGCTGCGCCTTCTCGACGCCATGCGTCGCCATCCGGACCACATGTCAGGCCGTGGTCAGGACACCGAGATCGTCTGCGAGGCGACCGAGGGACGCATCCTCGTCAAGACCGGCGCGGAGGGTTACCTCGTCGCCTTCCTACCGGCGGAGCAGCTCGGGATCGCCATCAAGATCGCCGACGGCAGCGATCGCGCCCGTTTCGTCGTGCTGGTCGAGCTGCTCGCGCGGCTCGGCCTTATCACGCCACACGAGAGCGAGCGCTTGGAGCCTCTGCGGCGTCCGACGCTGACGAACAGCGTCGGACGTCCCGTCGGCTCTCTATGCGCTTGTTTTGCCGACGACGTGGTCGACGCCCGAAAGGGGCGCGGTCTTTAGCAGAAGACTAGCGGCGATCGGCGAGCGGGTGCAGGTCGCGCACCATGCTCTTGAGGCGCTCGTCGAGCACGTGCGTGTAGATCTGTGTCGTCGAGATGTCGGCGTGGCCGAGAAGCTCCTGGACGATGCGCAGGTCCGCCCCGTTCTGCAGGAGGTGGCTGGCGAAGGCGTGGCGGAGCACGTGCGGACTGATCTTGTCGCTGCGCAAGCCCGCCGCGGCGGCGGCCGCCTTGAGGTCGCGGGCGAAGGCCTGGCGGGTCAGGTGCCCGGCTTCGCTGTCGGCCGGGAAGAGCCACGCTCCCGCCGCCCGGCCCTGCTGCTGCAGCAGCGCCAGGTAGGCACGCGCCGCCGACCGCGCCGCTTCGGTCAACGGCACGAGACGCTCGCGGCCGCCCTTGCCGCGGATGATAAGGACGCGATCCTTGGCCAGCGCCGCCGCCTTCGGCAAGGCGACCAGTTCCGAGACGCGCAAGCCGCTCGCGTAAAGAAGCTCGAGGAGGCAGTGCATGCGCGCGCCGCGCAGCCGCTCCGCCGGCGAGGCGTCGGCGTTCTCGGCGGCCTCCTTGGCCACGCCCAGGAGCCGGTCGACATGATCGACGGACAGAACCTTGGGCAGGGCGCGCCCGCGCTTCGGGCCCTCGACGGCGGCGGTCGGGTCCGCCCCCGCATAGCCTTCCGCATAGAGGAACTTGTGGAACTGACGGACCGCGGACAGGCGCCGCGCCGCCGATGATGCTTTCAAGCCGCGCTCGTCGAGGCTCGCCATGAAGGAGCGGATCGTCGCCGCTCCCGCAGCCAGCGGGCCGACCTTCGCCTCGGCGAGGAAGGCGAAGTAATCGTCGAGGTCGCGCCGATACGCTTGCAGGGTGTTGGCGGCGGCGCCGCGCTCGGCGGCCAGCATGTCGAGGAACAGTGCGCCGAGCCGCTGCGGCGCCGCGTTCATCGCGGCTGCAGCTTCGAGGCCGGAATGCTGACCGTCATCTCGCGAGGCTCGGGCTCGACCAGCGTAGCGAGCGCGAACATGGCCGCGAAGGCAAGGCCGGCGATGACCGCAAGCACGGCGAGAAAGCGGAAAAGAGTTGGCATGAATGGTCCGGCGCGCCCCTCCATTATCGGTCAGACGGCAGGGTCGAGGCAAGACCTCGCGACCCTGTGACAGGCCGCCGCTCCGCGTGATAGTTAACCGGCGATGACCAAGGAAGCGCCCATTCGGCAGGCCGCCACGCTGCGCGGTCCGGCACAGCCGGACGGCGCAACCGTGGAGGCGGCGCTGCGACAGCGGCTAGGCTCGCGCTCGATCGTGCTGGTCGGATTGATGGGCGCGGGCAAGAGCACGGTCGGCCGCCGTCTCGCCGCGCGCCTCGATATGCCGTTCAAGGATGCCGACGCCGAGATCGAGGCGGCGGCCGGGATGTCGGTCTCGGACATCTTCGCGACGCACGGCGAGCCTTATTTCCGCGAAGGAGAGCGGCGCGTCATCGGCCGCCTCCTGCAGGAAGGTCCGATCGTGCTGGCGACCGGCGGCGGCGCCTTCATGCATGCGGACACGCGCGCCTGGATCGCCGAAGCCGGCGTCTCGATCTGGCTCAAGGCGGAGCTCGAGGTGCTCATGCGCCGGGTGCGCAAGCGCTCGCACCGGCCGCTTCTCAAGAACGCCGACCCGGAAGACAGCATGCGTCGCCTGATGGCGTCCCGGCATCCGGTCTATGCCCTGGCCGACATCACGGTCGAATCGCGGGACACGCCGCACGAGCGCGTCGTCGAAGACGCTTTGAACGGCCTCCTCGCCCGGCTCTCCTTGGAGGGTGCGCCGCGATGACGAGCGATTCTCCCCCCGCCGCGGCGCACGGTGGCGCGATCCGTGTCCCGGTTCCGCTCGGCGAGCGCGCCTACGACATCCTGATCGGACGCGGCCTTCTCGCCGAGGCCGGCGCGCTGATCGCGTCCTTGGGCGCCCGCCGCAGCGTCATCGTGTCGGACGAGACGGTCGCCTCGCTGTATGCCGACCGGCTGATCGCGAGCCTCGCGGAGCGCGGCGTCGGCAGCGCCATGATCATGGTGCCGCCGGGCGAGGCGTCGAAAAGCTACGAGAGCCTGGCGCATGTCTGCGACGCCGTGCTGGCGGCCCGCATCGAGCGCGGCGATCTCGTCATCGCCTTGGGCGGGGGCGTCGTCGGCGACCTTGCCGGCTTCGCGGCGGCCATCGTGCGCCGGGGCGTACGGCTCGTGCAAATCCCGACGACGCTGCTCGCGCAGGTGGATTCGTCCGTCGGCGGCAAGACCGGCATCAACTCGCGTCACGGCAAGAACCTCGTCGGGGCTTTCCATCAGCCGAGCCTCGTCATCGCCGACACGAGCGCGCTCGACACCTTGGCGCCGCGCGAATTGAAGGCCGGCTATGCCGAAGTGGTGAAATACGGCCTCATCGACGACGCGGCCTTCTTCGCGTGGTGCGAGGACAATTGGTTCGGGGTGCTCTCGGGCGGAGCGGAGCGCGATTTCGCCGTCGCGCGGAGTTGCGAGGCGAAGGCCGCGGCCGTCGCCCGCGACGAGCGCGAGGACGGCGACCGCGCGCTGCTCAACCTCGGCCATACCTTCGCACATGCGCTCGAGCGCGCCGCCGGCTACGACGCCGCGCGCCTGGTCCACGGCGAGGCGGTCGCCGTCGGCCTCGCCCTCGCCTTCCGCTTCTCGGAACGGCTCGGCCTTTGCCCGCGCCAGGACGCGAACCGGGTCGAGGATCACCTCAACGACGTGGGCCTGCCGACGCGCCTGCAGGATGTGCCCGGCGGATGCGGCTCGGCCGAGTGGCTCCTCGACGCCATGGCGCAGGACAAGAAGGTCAAGGACGGCGCCCTCACCTTCATCCTCGCCCGCGGCATCGGCCAGAGCTTCATCGCCCGAGCTGTTCCGACCGATACGGTGCGCAAGTTCCTCGTCGGAGAATTCTACGCCCCGAAGTGAACAACGCGGTCACGAATCTCGCGACAGGAACTCGGAGGCCGAGAACAGGGCCGCGAACGGCACGCCCTTGCTCGCGAAGAACGCTTGGGCGCCGTCCTCGCGGTCGACCACCGTCACGACGAGCACGACCTCCGCGCCGGCCTCGCGGCACGGCTCGACCGCCTTGAAGGCGGACTCGCCCGTCGTCGTCACGTCCTCGACCACGACGACCCGCTTGCCGGCCAGCGTCTCGCCCTTGGCAAGCCCCTCGATGAGCTTCTTCGCCCCGTGGCCCTTCGCCTGCTTGCGCACGAAGAAGCCGGCAACCGGGGCGCCGCTGTCGTGGCTGTGCTGGCAGATGGCTCCGGTGATGGGGACGGCGCCCATCTCGAGGCCGCCGACATAATCGGCGCCGACCTCTCGGATGAGCCGCAGCAAGGCCTTGGCCATGAGGCTGGCCCCTTCCGGGTGCAACATCGACGGCTTCAGATCGAAGTAGAAGTCGCTTTCCTTGCCCGATGCGAGGGTGATGCGGCCGCGGCCGAACGAACGCGCGAAGATGATGTCGGCGAGCCGCGCCCGGTCGCGATCCGAGGCGGCGCCTTTGTCCGCGCGCGCGGAGCGGCCGGCAGCAACAGTCATGGAGCCCTCGACGAAGCGGAACGATGCGGAGCCGTGCTAACGGCTGGTCAGCGGCAACGCAACCACGCGGCTCGACCAAGTGCACTCCCTCCCCCCTCTGCAGGGGAGGGTGCCGAGCGTAGCGATGCGGAGAGGGGCAGTCCGCTCCCGCCGATCGCTCCCTCTCCCGGCTCGTGCTCCGCCCGACTCCGCCCTCCCCCGCTGAAGGGGGGAGGGTGACCGTTCACGCCATCACGACGTCGGCGGCGTTGATCGCGCGCGGCTCGGCCTCGCCGGTCATGAACTGGGCGCGGGCGAGCTCGGCGAAGCGGCCGCCCTTGGCCACGAGCTCGTCGAAGGTGCCGGTCTCGACGATGCAGCCCTGCTCGAAGACGAGAATGCGGTCGGCGTTGCGGATGGTCGCCAGGCGATGGGCGATGACGAAGGTGGTGCGGCCGCGCATGACCTCGTCGAGCGCGCGCTGCAGCTTGCGTTCGGTGGCCGCGTCGAGGGCGCTCGTCGCTTCGTCGAGGACGAGGATAGGCGGGTTCTTGAGGAGCGCGCGGGCGATGGAAAGGCGCTGGCGCTCGCCGCCCGACAGCGAGCGCCCGCGCTCGCCGAGGATGGTGTCGAGGCCGTCCATCTGGCGCATGAGGAACTCGCTCGCCTGGGCGCGCTCGAGAGCGGCGATCATCTCCTCGTCGGTCACGTCCGGGCGCCCGACCTGAAGGTTCTCGCGGATGGAGCGCGCGAACAGCATCGGCTCCTGGAAGACGACGCCGATGTTGCGCCGAAGGGCGGCGAGCGTCAGGTCGCGGATGTCGTCGCCGTCGATCTTGATGCAGCCCGATTGCGGATCGAAGGCGCGGTGGAGAAGGGCGAGAGTGGTCGACTTGCCAGAACCGGTCGCGCCGACGAGGGCCACGGTCTTTCCCGGCTCCACCATGAACGACACGTCGAGGATGGCCGGGCGCCGCCCGTCGTAGGAGAAGCTGACGTTGTCAAAGCAGACCTCGCCGCGGAAGCGCTCCACGTTCCTGGCGTTCGCGCGGTCGTGCACGGCCGGCACCGTGTCGAGGATCTCGAAGAACTCCGCCATCTTCGGCGCCTGCATGAACAGCGAGTTGACGAAGCCGACCGCATCCTGGAGGCGGCCGATGAGCATGGTGGCGATGCTCATGAAGGTGACGATTTCGCCGATCGAGGCGAGACCTTGCAGGTGCAGCCAGGTGCCGATCAGGAAGATCGACGTCACCGTGATGGTCGCGGCCGCGCGCGTCGCCACGGAGGCCAGCGCCCACCAGGACAGGACCGGGTTCTGCGCCTGCAGCAGCTGATGGATGATGCCGCGCAGGGCCCGCGTCTCCGCCTCGATGCGCGTAAAGGACTGGATCACGGGAACGTTGCCGAGCGCGTCGGAGGCGTGCTCGGCGAGGTTCGAATGATAGCGCTCGACGCTGCCTTGCAGGGTCTCCGTCTTGCGCAGGACGTAGCCGGTAAGGAGCGCGAAGATCGCCACCAGCGCCACGAGCAGGAGGCCGAGCCGCCAGTTGAGGAAGACCGTCAGGGGCAGCAGGATGGTGAGGGCGACGAACGTCGCGAGATGATCGCGGAAGAAGCCGAGCCACAGCCAGGCCATGCCGTTCGAGCCCTCGAGCATGACCTTGAGCACCCGACCGGAATGGGTCGCCGTATGGAAGGCGAGCGGCAGCTGCAGCACGTGCTCGAAATAATTGGCCATGGCGGCGAGGCGCGCGCGGTGCGACAGGCGGTCGGCGTGCAGCGCCACCACCACCCCGGCGATGATCGAAAACAGCCCGAACCCGATCCAGGCCAGGATCAAGGGGCTCAGCCGCGCGAAGGTGACGGGCTCGGCGTCGCCCTGGCGCTGGGTCAGGACGTCGATGATGCGGCCGAACAGGATGGGCTCGGCGAAGGCCGCGATGGCGAGGCCCACATTGGCGAACGCGAGGAGCGCCCCGAGCTTCAGGTCGGAGCCAAGCTGTCTGAGGACGCGGACGTAGAGACGGACGAGCCACATCGGCGCTCAGGCTCCCGCCCCGCGCTCGGCGGCAGACGCAGCCATGCTCGGAGGGCTGTCCCCCGCGGCGCCTTCCCTCACCGTCCCGGCCCCGATCCGGGCGCGGCCCGCAGCCCCAGGCAATGCCAGCAAGTCAGCCCCTCCCTGCCCCCATCCTATGTCTCTCGATGACAACGGAAAAGAGCGATTTGCGTTCACTCCCGTCCGCTTCGCGGTCGCGGTTAACCTGATCTTCAGCGCGCGTCCCTAGGGTCGGCCAGGGGCGCGGTGCCCGTTTGCCGCTTGGGTTCAGAAGAGTCTGAGATGGATATCGCAACGGGCGTCGGCCTGGTCGGCGGCGTCGCCACGGTCGTGATTCTGATCCTGATCGACGGCGGCAATTTCGCCGGCTATTTCGACAAGCACGCCGTGATCGTCATTTTCGGCGGCGCGACGGCCGCGACGATGGTCCGCTTCCCCTTCTCGGTCATCATGCACGGACTGCCCATGGGCATCCGCTTCGCGTTCTCCCTGCGCTCGTCGCATCCGCGCGATCTCATCGAGGAGCTGACGAAGATCGCCGACGTGGTCCGCAAGAGCGGCCCGATGGCGCTCGAGAACATCCAGGTCGACGACAGCTTCCTGGCGCAAGGCATCCGCTACGTATGCGACGGCTACGACCGCGAGTTCATCAAGGACACGATGGAGCGCGACCGCGATATCTTCCTGCAGCGGCTCGACGAGGGTTCCAAGGTTTACCGCGCCTACGGAGATTGCGCGCCGGCTTGGGGCATGGTCGGCACCATCATCGGCATGGTGACCATGTTCGCCAACATGTCCGATCCCTCCAAGCTCGGCCCGGCCATGGCGACGGCGCTGCTCGCCACCCTCTACGGCGCGCTGATCGCCAACATGGTCTGCCTGCCCCTCGCCGACAAGCTGCACATCAAGCTCGAGGAAGAGGACATCTCCCGCTCGCTCATCATCGACGGCATCCTGCTCATCCGCGAGTCGAAGAGTCCCTCGCTCGTCAAGGAAATGCTCGTCTCCTACCTGCCGGAGCACCACCGCGCCGAATTCGCGGAAGCCGTGTAGAGCCGGATCGATTCCGTGGCCAGGAAGAAACGCGGCGGCGGTCACGGCGGTCACGGCTGGTTCGTCACCTTCGCCGACCTCATGGCGCTCTTGATGAGCTTCTTCGTCATGATCGCGGCGTATTCGACGCAGGATCAGAAGAAGCTGCAGCTCGTCGCCGGGTCGATGCGCGACGCTTTCGGCGTCTCGCGGGAGAGCCGTTACGCCGGCCTCGTCGAGCAGGACGGACTGCCGACACGGTCGCGCCTCAAGAACCCGTCGCGCACGCCGGAGGATTCCCCCGACCCGACGCGCTCCGACGGGGCAGACCTCAAGGACGACGGCCTGTCGGTCCGCTACAATCGCACCTTCGCGCTCGCTGCCGCGTCGCTGCGCCAGGCCATGCAGGACATGCCTGAGATCAGCGAATTGTCGAAGAACATCATCATCGAGGAAACCAAGGACGGCCTGAACATCTCCCTCGTCGACCAGGACGGGCGTTCGATGTTCCCGGACGGATCGACCCAGCCCTACGACCGCACGCGCCGGGTCCTGGAGCAGATCGCCGGAACCATTTGGCGCATGCCGAACCGGGTGGCGGTCACCGGCCATACGGCGGCGGCGCGGCCCGGCGGCCGCCCGTTCGGATCGCCTTGGGACCTGTCGGCGGGCCGGGCCATCACGGTTCGCGAGATCCTCGCCAAGAACGGCGTGCCCGACGACCGCTTCGCGTCGGTGGCCGGCAAAGCCGATACCGAGCCGATGTTCCCGGACAATCCGTATCTCGCAGCCAACCGACGGGTCACCGTGACCCTCCTCAGCGAAGCGCCGCCCCTCCCCTACAATCAAAAGCCGTGACGGAAATGGGATCGGTGGGGAGCCACCGATCCCATTGCTGATCTCGTCCCTTCGTTCGCTGCCAGCGGCCGGCCCACCCAGGCCGCTAGGCGCTCAGCGGCTTGTCGCCCCCGTGGAGCCGGTGGCCGAGGGGCTCGCCGGCGCGGGATAAGCCGGATTGGCGGCCGGCGTCTGCGACGTGTTCGACGAGGCAGCCGGCGGCGAGGCGGATTGCCGGGAGGCGTCCTGGGTCGGGCTGTTCGGCGTCTCGGACCCCGACCACATCATCATGCCGACGAGATACAGGCCCAGCAGGAGGAAGCTTCCAATCAGGACCAGGAAAACCGGACGCCCCGTGGGCCCCTGACGGGCCCGGTCGTCTTCAACGATCTTTGGCATGAGTTCTGTCCTTATGTCTTGATCGGGTCCGATGGTCTTGATCCGGTCCGATGTCGCACTTGAGCGCGCGGGTTCCTGGAGCAACGCGATACGCCTTGGCCTTGTTCCGGTCCGGGGCTAGGCCGGGTGCCGGCGGCCCGAGCGCCCTTGCCTCTGCCGGTCGTCTCGCGCATCCTCGTTGCAGCCCCCGAACGCTCGGGAATTCATCTCGACGATCGGAGGCGGGATGCTAGGTTGCGCCGCGATTCGCGATCCCTGCGCGTGGCTCGGCCCACGCTCGAAAACGCCTGTTTGCGCCGCGCCCCGCTTGCGTGCGTGAGCTTGAGGAGAAGGCATGCTCGATCAACGCATCAGCCTCGACGGGGCCTGGGACTTCCTGCACGTGGCGGATGACCGCCTGTCGGGACCGGTGGAGGTGCGCTCCATCACCGTGCCGCGGCCGTGGCAGGCGGAGTTCTCGGAGCTCCGCATGCGCGCCGGCATCGGCATCTACCGGCGCACCGTCGAGGTGCCGGAAGCTTGGATCCGCGACGGCATCTGGCTGCGCTTCGGAGCCGTTTTCCACAATTCCAAGGTGTGGATCAACGGCGAGCTGGTCGGCAGCAACGAGGGCGGCTTTCTCCCCTTCTCGTTCGACGTGACGCACTTCCTCAAGCCGGGTCCGAACGAGTTCAAGGTTCGGGTCGACAGCCCGACCGACAATCCGGCGGAATTTCCGGACTCGCCCTTCGCCGAGATCCCGTTCGGCAAGCAGAGCTGGTACGGGCCGCTCTCGGGCATCTGGCAATCCGTTTATCTGGAACGGCGCGCTCCCGACCACCTGACGCGCCTGCGGCTCGTCCCGGATTGGAAGACCGGCCGCGTCGCCGCACAGGCGTTCTTCGCCCGCCCGCTCGGCGAGCCCGTCGAGCTGCGCGTCGCGATCCTCGACCCGCAGGGCGAGCGCGCGCACGAGGTCGTGCTGGCGGCCGCGCGCGGCGTCACCGCCTTGCCCTTCGAGTTCACGGTCGACGATCGGCAGTCCTGGTCGCCGGACAGCCCGGCGCTGTACCGGGCGAAGCTGACGCTGGAGCGCGCGGGCGAGCCCACGGACGAGATCGAGGAAGCGTTCGGCTTCCGCCTCATCGAGACGCGTGACGGCAAGCTCCACCTCAACGGCGAGCCGATCTACCTGCGCGCCGCCCTCGACCAGGATTACTATCCGGGCACCATCTGCACGGTCCCCTCGGTCGCGTTCCTCGAGGATCAGTTCCGCAAGGCCAAGGAGCTCGGCCTCAACTGCCTGCGCTGCCATATCAAGGCGGCCGACCCGCGCTATTACGAGGTCGCCGACCGGATGGGCATGCTTATCTGGACGGAGCTTCCCAACGGCGGCATGTCGACCGACCGCTCGCGCGAGCGCAAGGAAAAGCTGCTCAAGGGCATCGTCGACCGCGACTGCAACCACCCGTCCATCATCATCTGGACCATCATCAACGAGAACTGGGGCGTCGATCTCGTCCACGATGCCGACCACAGGGATTGGCTGAAGCGCACTTTCGCTTGGCTCAAGGCCTACGACCCGACCCGGCTCGTCGTCGACAACTCGCCCCTCGCTCCGAGCTTCCACGTCGAGTCCGACATCGCCGACTACCATTTCTACGCCGCCATTCCGGACCATCGCGACGAGTGGGACAAGTTCACGAACGAGCTCGCCGAGCGCGCCTCGTGGCTGTACAGCCCGCATGGCGACGCGGTCATCACCGGCCGCGAGCCGCTGATGTGCTCCGAATTCGGCAATTGGGGCCTGCCCTACCCGAAGGATCTGCGCGACGCGGACGGCCAGGAGCCGTGGTGGTTCGAGACCGGACATGATTGGGGCGACGGCGTCATGTACGCGCATGGCGTCGAGAACCGTTTCACCGACTGGAGCCTCGACCGCGTGTTCGGCGACCTGCGCCGCTTCGTCATCGCGGCGCAGTGGCAGCAGTTCCGCGCCTTGAAATACCAGATCGAGGCAATGCGCCGGAAGCCGAGCCTGGCCGGCTATGTCATCACCGAGCTGCATGACTGCCACTGGGAGTCGAACGGCCTCCTTGACATGAAGCGCAACCAGCGCGTCTTCCACGAGCTGTTCCCCATCATCAACGCCGACATCGTGATCGCCCCGCGCTGGGAGCGCCTGTCCTATTGGTCCGGCGAGACGGCTTCCGTCGCGGTCTCCATCGCGCATGGCGCCGGGCCCGTTCTCGACGGCGCGCAACTCGACATCCGCTTGGGAGACGACCAGCGGCGTCTGTCCTTGCCGCGCCTCGAAGCCGGCCATGTCCTTGATCTCGGGCGCATCGACCTCCGCGTTCCGAGCATGAGCGAGGCCGGCCTGCGCCGCATCCATTTCGAGCTGCGCCGGTCCGACGGCTCGCTCGTCGCCGTCAACCATCTCGACATGGCGGTGCATCCCGAACGGGCGCAGCCGGCCCAAGGCCGCCGGCCCCTCTGGTCGCCCGACAAGGAGATCCGCGAACGCTTCCGCGCCCTCGGCTACACGATCGCGCGGACCCTTGACGAATCCGCGCTCGTCGTCTCGCCCATGCACGACGAGACGATCGCCGCGCATGTGCGCCAGGGGTCGAGCCTCCTGCTCGTTCCCGACGAGGACATGTCGCTCTACCCGTTCTTCCCGCATTGGCAGAATGTCAGGGTGGTCAACCGGAACGGCACGCTTTGGCGCGGCGACTGGGCCTCGTCCTTCGCCTGGCTGCGCCGCGGCGGTCAATTCGCCGGCCTGCCCGGCGGGCCGCTGCTCGACGAGACCTTCGACCGCGTCATCCCGACCCACGTCATCAAGGGATGCAACCTGCTCGACTTCCAAGCACGCGTGTTCGGCGGCCTGGTGGTCGGCTGGATCCACAAGCCGGTCGCCCTCGGCGTCGAGCGCTCGTACGGACGCGGCCGCTTCGTCACCTCGACTCTGCGCCTGTTCGGGGACGAGCCGGGCGCCGACCCCACGGCGACGACGCTGACCGACACCCTCCTGGACCTGGCGGTGGATGCGCGCACGCAACGTCTCGACGACGCGGTGCGCGCGGCCGAAGTCGCCGCGTAGAGCCTGACGCTCTAATCAGCGAATACGAACCGGCTAGCGAAGGCCGGATCCTGATGCTGCCGCTTGGGATCGGTTCGCCGTAATCCTCCACACCGTGTTCGACAGGTCGTCGGCGACGATCAGAGCTCCGCGCGGGTCCACCGTCACCCCGACCGGTCGACCGCGCGCGTTGCCGTCGCCCGTCAGGAAACCGGACACGAAATCGATCGGCTCGCCGGCGGGCCGGCCGTCGCGGAACGGCACGAAGATCACCTTGTATCCGACCGGCACGCTGCGGTTCCAGCTGCCATGCTCGCCGACAAACACCCCTTCCGCGAAGTTCGCGCCCATGGCCGGAATCGAGAAGGCGAGGCCGAGCGCTGCCACATGCGATCCGAGGCTGTAGTCCGGGCGGATCGCCGAGGCGACCTTCTGCGGATCCTGCGGTTGCGCGCGTGGGTCGACCGTCTGACCCCAATAACTGTAGGGCCAGCCGTAGAACCCGCCCTCACGCACCGACGTCAGATAATCCGGCACTAGGTTGGGGCCGATCTCGTCGCGTTCGTTGACGACCGCCCAGAGCTGGCCCGTGCCCGGCTGAATCGCGAGAGCCGTCGGGTTGCGAAGCCCGGTCGCGTAAAGCTTGTGCGCTCCGGTTTGCGCATCGATCTGCCACACCATGGCCCGGTCGACCTCGGCCTCCATCCCGCGCTCGGTGATGTTGCTGTTGGAGCCGATGCCGACATAGAGAAAGCGGCCATCGGGGCTGGCGGTCATCGCCTTTGTCCAGTGATGGTTGATCGCCGAAGGCAGTTCCGTCACCGTTGTCGGCGGCCCGCTCGCCTTGGTCTGGCCGTCACGATAATCGAAGCGCACCAGCGCATCCTGGTTGGCGACGTAGATGGCGCCGTTGACCAGCGCGAGACCATAGGGCGCGTTGAGATTGTCGGCGAAGATGCCTTGTGCTTCGTAGGTGCCGTCGCCGTCGCCGTCGCGCAGCAGCGTCAGCCGGTCGCCGCCTTTCACCGAGCTCTTGCCCAGATCCTTGATGAAGGATGCGATGATGTCCTTGGGGCGGAGAGCAGGCGCGTTGCCGCCCGATCCCTCGGCAACCAGAATGTCACCGTTGGGAAGGACCAACGTTTGCCGTGGGATCCTGAGATCCGTGGCGATCGGTTGGATCGTGTAGCCCTGCGGCACCGTCGGGCGATCGCTGCCCCAACTTGCCGGCTTCGGGATCGTCATGGCGGGCAACAGGCCGCGCTGCGGTTCGGGCAGATCCGGGTGGGCGCCGTATTGTGCCGGGCCGGGTTCGCTGCCGCAGGCGGACAAGGTGATCGCCAGGGCGCCGATCAGAAGGATTGAGCGCATCATTCCACCTCTCGAGCCGGAAACCCGGAATAACCGGTCCACGCTGCAACGAGCGCCAGGAGCGCCGCGATCGCCGATAGATAGAGGCCCTCCGGCATGGTCGCCCAGGCATCCTTCGCGTGGACGAGGGCGTTGACGAAGCCGAGCACCCACATTGCGAGCAACGCGACAAAATAGAAGATT
>DASQLE010000218.1:0-19774 GCA_035630175.1 Beijerinckiaceae bacterium | reverse complement strand
CGTCGCACAGCTCCCGCACTTGCGGTCCGCCTGTCCAGATCAGGAAGGCTCGCACCCGCCGGGCGGGATAGATGTCCATGAGCAGCGCCCGATAGAGGGCGAGCTGCGCCACGTAGGCGGCCGGCGCGGGCTCGTCGCCTCGCGGCGACCGTGCGGTTGTCTTGTAATCGGCGATGAGGATTTCGTCGTCGAGAACGGCGAGGCGGTCGATCTGGCCGGAAACCGGCCGGTCCTCGCCGCCGAGCCGGATGTGCCCGGCGATCGCGGCTTCGGCGCGGGAGGTGGGCCCGAACAATGGCACCAGCGCTGCGTGGCCGAGCACGGCGAGGGCATCGGCGACGAGCCGGGCCTGATCATCGGCCGGGAGCCGCGGCGCACGCGCCGCCACGAAGCTGCCGGCGACCTCCCGGCGCCGCTCCGGCACGACCGCCGGCAGGCGCTCCAGAAGGGCGTGGACGAGAACGCCGCGCAGGCGCGCGTCGGGCGCATAGGGCCCGTCACCGGGACGGGTCAGACGATCCGCCGCCGCGAGCGCACTCGAGGGCCGGATCGGCGGCGTCGGCTCCCATTCCGGGGCGACCGGCGTCGCCAGCCAGATGGGAACGGCGAGCGGCGCCGGCGCAAGGCGCGCCTCGCCGTCCGTCGCAGCCATCGCAGGAGGGCCCTCGCTCCACCGCTCGCAGGCGCCGTACGGCGCCTCGTGATGGACGAGCGCGTGCTGGCGGTGGGCGAAGCCACGCCGCACCATCTCGCACCAGGCTTCCGCGGGCGACTCCTTGCCGCTCGTCATGAAGGGCGCGATGACGAGCCGGTCTTCGGCCCGGGTCATGGCGACATAGAGCAGGCGGTTGTGCTCCTCGAGGCCGCGCGCCTGCATGGCCTCGCGCGCTGCCGCCACGAGACGGCAATCATAGGCTTTGCCGGGCGACCAGACCGGCACCGCCGCGCCGTCCGGCAGCGGCGTCATGACGAGCGGCTTGTCGCGGCCGAGCACCTCGCAGCTGTCGATGAGGACCACGACCGGCGCTTCCAGCCCCTTGGCTCCGTGCACGGTCATGACCCGCACCTCGTCGCGCGTCGGATCGAGATCGCGCTTGATCTGGTGCGAGGCAGACCCGAAGCGCTCGAGAAAGGTGGTGAGCGACGGCGTCTCGGTCAGCTCGGCGTTGTGGGCGAAGCACAGGAAGGCGTCGATGGCGTCGCCCGCTTCGCTGCCGAGCCGGGCGACGAGCTGGGCGCGGCCGTGCAACGGGCCGAGCAGGGTCGCGTAGAATCCGAACGGGCCGTGCCGACGGGCGAGATCGCGCCACCTCGCCAGGGCTTCGCAAGCGCGCCGCGCCGCGGCGTCGCCTGCCGCGGCATGATCGGCGAGGGAAGCGGCCAAGGACGCATCGGCGGCGCGGCCGACGGCGATGCGGATGAGATCGTCGTCGTCCAGGCCGACGAGCGGTGATTTCAGCGCCGTCGCCAGCGTCAGGTCGTCGTCGGGCAGGAGCGCCGCGCGTCCGGCCGCGACGAGGTCGAGCACGGCGATGTGCTGGCCGATGTCGATGCGGTCGGCGCCCGCCACCGGCACACCCGCTTCCTTGAGGGCGCGGATCACCGCCTCGAAGGCCGGCCCGCGCTTGCGCACGAGGATAAGGATGTCGCCGGCGCGCCTGACCGTGCCGGTCTCGTCGCCCTCGTGTGTCCAAATGCGCACGGCGCGGGCGATCTGACGCGCCACCATGACGGGCGGCGAGGTCGGATCGGCGGCGTCGACCGGCAGGGTCCAGGCATCGGGCTCGTCGTCCACTTCGGGCCGCAAGGTCGGCCACAGCTCGACGAGTCCCGGCGCCTGCGGCCTTGCGCTCTCGTGCACCGTGCCGGTCACCGCGTCCTCAAACGACAATCCGCGGAAATGGCGCTCGACCGAGAAGGTCGCGTCGACTGCCGACAGCACCGCCTTGGCTGAGCGGAAGGACAGGGTCAGGCGCACATCGGCGAAGGCGAGCTCGGCGGCTCCCACCTTGTCCCGCCACTGACGCCGGCTCCTCTCGAACTCGCGCGGCTCGGCACCTTGAAAGCCATAGATCGACTGCTTCGGATCGCCGACCGCGAAGAGCGTGCGCACCTTCTCCCCGCGCGCCCCGCGGCCGGCCGTGAACTCGGCCGTGATGAGGCGCAGGATCTCCCATTGCGCCGGATTCGTGTCTTGAGCCTCGTCGAGCAGCACGTGGTCGATGCCGCGGTCGAGCTTGTAGAGAATCCAGGCCGTGTCGCCGCGCCGGAGCAGCGTCAGAGTCTTGGCGATGAGGTCGTCGAAATCGAGGGCGCCGAGCCGCGCCTTCTGCTCCTCGACCTTGCGGGTGATGGCGCCCGCGAGGGTGAAAAGCGCCGCGGTGCGCTCGGCAGTGCGCGCGGCGCGGCGCTTGTCCGCAAGCGCGATCAAGCGCGCCTGCTCGTCGAGCAGGCGATCCTTCAGGCCGCCGTCGACGCATTTCGTGACGAACGCCTTCGCGGCGCGCGGCTCGTCGTCCTCCGTGAAGAAGACGGACAGGTAGTGGCCGAGGCGCTCGTCGGGATCGGCGGCGCCGGCGGCGGCGAGGAGCGCCGCGCCGCGCGTCTGGTCCGTGGTCTTGCCGCGGTGGAGCGCTGCGGCGATGCCGGGCCATTCGCCGGCCGGCAAGCCGTCCTCGATCATGGCGCGCTCGATCTCGGCGGCCGTCACGCCGTCGTCGAGAGCGAGGCCGCGGCGGAGGAGCCGAAGAGCGGCGGCAAGGCCTCCGAGCCTGTCGAGACAGGCGCTTTCCTCCATGGCGCAGCCGATGGCCCTCGCGAGCGTATCGCCGGCCGCCTCGATGCTGACCGTGCCGAGCGCCGCTGCCAAGGCGGCATCGTCACCGGTGGCCGCCTCGGCAAGCACGTGCGCGGTCGCCTCGGCGACGAGTTCGGCCGTCTGGCTCTCGTCGAGCACGGCGAAGCGCGCCGGCACGTTCGCCTCGAACGGCACAAGGTGCAGGAGGCGCTCGCAGAAGGCGTGGATCGTCTCGATCTTGAGGCCGCCGGGGGTCTCGACGGCGCGGGCGAAGAGGCGCCGCGCCAGCTTCACCTTAGCGGCGCTCGGCCGCTCGCCTTCGAGCTCCGTCAGCTCGGCGATCAGCTCCGGCGCGGCGAGCGTCACCCAGCGTCCGAGCCGCTCGAAGACGCGAATCGCCATGTTGGCGGCGGCCGCCTTGGTGAAGGTGAGGCACAGGAGCCGACCCGGATGCGCGCCCGCCAGCAAGAGGCGCACGACGCGGTCGGTCAGGACCTTGGTCTTGCCCGCGCCGGCATTGGCCGACACCCACGCGGAGGCGCGCGGGTCAGCGGCGCGGCGCTGCTCCGCGACGGTGTAATCCGGGACGACGACGTGCTTGCCCATCGTCAGCCTCTCATCCCTCGTCCCTCCCCTGAAGGGGAGAGCGGACTCGGGCGCGGCAACGCCCGAGCCGGGTGAGGGTTATCTTGAAATGGCATGACCGCACCTCGGTGCCGCACCCGGCCGTCCCCTGAAGAGGAGGGACCAAGCATGCCAAGGGCCTCGCCATCATCCTTCTTCTCCCTCGGCGTTGGCGAGCGACCATTCCTTGACCCGGGCGAGGTGGTCGTAGTCGGAAAAGCGCTTGGCGTATTTCGGGTAGGGACGGGACAGGTAGGCCGCCTCTCCCGAGACGTAGCAGCCGACCAGCTCGGCCAATCGGCGGCGGTGCTCGGCAACCACGTCGGCGACCGAGCGGGTGTCTCCGCGCGGCGTCTCGATCGCGCGCGGCTTGAGCGGCTTACGGCCGCCGGAGGTGTGCACGTAGATGAGGTCCGGCGTCTCAGGCGCCGCCGGCACGTCCGTGAAGGCGCCTTCCATGAGCATCGCCGCCTCCAGCGTGAGCTGCGGCGAGAAGCCGGCAAACACCTCTTTGAGGCCGGGCGGCGCACCGGTCTTGAAATCGATCACGGCGAACCTGCCGTCGCGGCGCGCTTCGATGCGGTCGGCGCGCGCCCGCAAGGTGAACACGCTGCCGTCCGGCAAGGCCATGGGCAGCGATCCTGAGCGTTCCGCGTGGATCGTGACGATCTCGGCGCGGCGCTTGGTTTCCCACACGACGAACTCGGCCGCGAGACGCTCGAAGCGCGGCCACCACTCGGCATAGAGCTCGGGAAAGGCATCCTCGATTTCGCCGAACGCGTTCTCGCCGCGCTGCAGGAGGTCCTCCAAGGCGCGCGGCGGCAGCTCCGCCGGATAATCCGCGGCGTAGCCGCCGAGGATGTCGTGGATGATGGTCCCGCGCGCGGCCGCGCTCGGCGCCGCCGCGACGGGCTCGAGCGCGTCGAGCTTGAGGATGTGGCGGGCGAAGATCGAATAGGGATCGCGCACCAGCGTCTCGATCTCCGTGACGCTGAGGGTGCGCGGGAACAGGGCCGGGTCGGGTCGCGGCGCCGGGCGGGACAGCGGCCGCGTCGGCGCAGGCGTCTCGAGAGCCCGCGCCAGCTGCAGGTAGCGCTCGCCGGAGCCGAGCATCTCGCGCCAGACCTCGTCGCCGACGAAGGCTTTGATGCGCTGCAGGAAGCGCGACGGCACCATCGGCGAGCCGCCGCGCTTCTGCGCCCGCGTGACCACCACGTCCTCGGTGCCGAGCGCTTGCGCAAAATCATGAGCCGTCTGTCCGATGCGGCGCTCCGGCGGCGCGAGGCCGACGCGGGCCCGCATCGGCCGGTTGAGGAAAGCGTCGGTCTCCGTGCGCGGCGGCCAGACGCCCTCGTCGAGACCGCCGAGCACGGCCCGGTCGACGGACAGGAGACGTGCCTCGAGGAGGCCGAGGATTTTGACGCGGCGGTGCGTCGCGCGCGTCGGAGGGCTGGCGACCCGCTCCTTGGCGAGCGCCGTGAAGAAGGCCGGGTAGTCGACGAAGCGGCCGCGCACGCGCCGCGCCTCCGTCAAGGCTAGGTCGTCGAACAAGCCGGCGAGATGTGCGACGGAGACGTCGCCGTCGGAGCCATCCTCGTCGCCGTCAGGCGTCTCGAGCAAACGGTCCAGCGTGCGCCGATGGGCATCCGCGATGGTGACGAGGTCCGTCGCGTCTTCGGCCTCCGGCGCGAACCCGTCGAACGCGGCCGTCAAGCGATCGACGAGATCGACAGCGAGGCGCCAGTCATCTTCGGTCAAGCGTTTCCGCGGACGCGGCGTGTGCCGGCCAATGGCGCCGCGCTCGCTCGCGAGGGCTTGCCGTAATCCGGGCAGGCCCGGCGCCGGCGCGGGCCCGCGCAGGAGGCCGATCTCGAGCGTGCTTGCGGCGCGCGCGACGGCCGCGCGCGGCAATCCGAGGCACACGCGCGGATGGGCGAGGAGAGCGAGGACGCGGATCGGATGGAAGTCGAGCGCCGCCGCATCGGCGGCGAGGCGCGCGGCGACGCCGGCCGGCGTCTCGGACAGCGGCACGCCAGCGGAATCCTCGACCGCGATGCCCCAGCGCGCCAGCTCCGCGGCGACGCGCTTGGCGAGGGCGCGATCGGGGGTGACGAGCGCCGCCGTGCGGCCCGGCTCGGCGAGCGTCTCGCGCAAGGCGATGGCGGCGGCGAGGGCTTCGTCGCGCTCGTCGACCGCCTCGACGAGCTTGATCCCGGCCGAGCCGCGTCGCGCGAGGTCGGCGCGGATGCCTGCGTCCATGTCCGCCCAGCCGTCGGTGGTGTCGGCCGGCCGCAGCGCCTCCGACACCATGCGAGCGCGTGCCGCCGCCGCGTCGGACGGCGAGCCGAGCGCGCGCACGGCGGCGCGTGGCATGCGCAGATGCTCCTCGAGGAGCCGGCGCAGCATGGCCTGCGGGTGCCCGTGCACCGGATCGCTGTCCTCGGTCTCGAGCCCGCCGATCGCCGTCCAGCTCGGCTCGTCGAGATCGGTATCGAGGCCCGGCAGGACGACGGCGCCGTTGGGCAGGCGGGCGATGGCGTTGAGAAGGGCGGCGGTGGCCGGCATGGAACCGGTCGATCCGGCGGCGAGCACAGGCCGCTCGGGTCTCTCCGCGAGGAGCCGGCGCGCTTCGGCATGGATCAGGGCGCTGCGGCGCCGGGCCGGGTCGCTTGCGCCCCGCTCGGCCAGGATCTTGGGCCAGTTCTCGGCGGCGATGCGGACGAAGTCGAGCGTCAGCCCGAAATATTCCGAGTAGTCGGTCTCTACGGCTTCGGCGAGCTGGTCCCAAGGAATGTCCTCGGTCGCGAACCCGTCCATGAGACGCTCGAGATCGCCGGCGAAGCCGACCGCGTCCGCGGGCGAGGCGGGCACGAGGAGCGGCGCGCCGTCGGCGAGCTTCAGCCGCGCCCGATCGACCGTCTCGGCCCAGAGCTGAATAAGCCCGGTCAGGATCAGCCGCCGCTCGAGCATGGCGATCGGCGGGGCCAGCGCCTCGGCCCCCTCGAAGGCGGGATCGTCGGCGGCGGAGCCGGCGAGCGCGAATTCGGCATCGTCCGCCTCGCCGAGCGGCACGATGCGCGGCAGCAACTGCGCCCGGCGATCGCCCTGCGCCGCCAGTAGCGCCGCGAAGGCGCGCGCGGCGCGGCGCGTCGGCAGGTAGATAATGGCCTCGGCGAGGGCGGCCGGGTCGCGGCCGAACCCGTCGAGGATGCGGCCGCCCGTCAGCGCATCCGCGAGCGTCGGCAAGAACGGCGCGCCGGGCGGAATCGTGAAGACGCGGGGGGCCCGTGACAGCATCAAGTCTCAGCGCATGCTCGCGAGGCGCTTCTCCGCGGCCGCGATCGCGTCCGGCGTGCCGACGTGCAGCCATTGGCCGTGCAATGGCATTCCGTAGAGCCGGCCCGCCACGATGGCGCGATCGAACAAAAGGTTTAAGGAGAACGCCCCATCCGGCGTGTCAATGAACAATTGGGGTTTTAGGATGGCGACGCCCGCATAGACGAAGGGCACGGACGGGTGCTCGCCGCGCCGCTGCAGCCGCCCTTCGGGGTCCAGCGAGAAGTCGCCGCGGCCTTGATAGCCAAGGCTTTTCGCCGTCTCGGCGATGAGCAAGAGGATGTCCATGCGCTCCGGCCGCCACGCCGCTTGCAGGCGCAGGAGGTTCGGCGTGCCGCCGCCCTCTATCCACAGGGAATCCGAGTTCAGGACGAGGAAGGGATCGCCGCCGAGCAGCGGCAGAGCCTTCCTGATGCCGCCGCCGGTCTCGAGGAGCGCGCCGCGCTCGTCCGAGACCGCGACCGTCGGGCGCCGGCGCGGCCGCACATGCGCCTCGATCAGATCGGCGAGGTAGTGCACGTTGACGACCGCCGATCCGACGCCGGCCTCGGCCAGCCGATCGAGGGCGTGGTCGACGAGCGCGCGTCCGCCCACCTGCACGAGCGGCTTCGGCAGGGTGTCGGTGACCGGCCGCATGCGCGTGCCGAGCCCGGCCGCCAGCACCATGGCCGTGTTGATCGGAGCGTTCATCTCGCCGACGCTCACGAGCGAGATTGCCCAAGCCTTCTCATGCTGAGGTGCGAGCCCATCGGGTCCGGCTTGAGGCCGCCCCGACGACAGGCTCCGGCGAGCCTCGAAGCACGCACGCCGGTGGTGCGCCCTTCGAGGCTCAGCCCCGGCGAGCTTCGCACCTCAGGATGAGGAATGGGAAAGCATGACAGCGAGATTTCCATCTCCGGTGCCTAAGGGCTCGCGACGAGCCTTGGCAAGTGCGTCTCGTGCCAGGCGCGCAGGCGCGTCAGCGCCGGATGGTTCAGGTTGCGGCCGAGATACGACTCGACGCGCGGCAGATGGGCGAGATAGGCCGGCTTGCCGTCGCGCTTGTCGAGCCGGGCGAAGATGCCGGCCACCTTGGTGGCGCGCTGCGCGCCCATGATGGCGTAAGCGCGCGCGAAATCGCGCATGCCGAAAGCCGGGTCGGCGGCCGCGCGTTCGCGGGCATAAACGCCGAGCAGCTTGAACTCGAGCTCCGCCGGCACGGTGACGCGGGCATCCTGCAGCAGCGAGACGACGTCGTAGGCCGGGGGGCCGAGCACCGCGTCCTGGAAATCGAGCAGCCCGACGCGCTTGAGGCCGCCGCGGTCCGGCAGCCAGATCAGGTTCGGCGAATGGTAGTCGCGCAAGGTCCAGGTCGTCGGCCCTCCAACGATCTCGGCCAGGACCTCGCGCCACACATGGGCGAATTCGCCGCGGACCGATCCCGAGAAGGTCTGGCCGGCCACATGCGGCCCGTACCAGTCGAGCAGCAGCTCGACCTCGATCATCATGGCATCGAGATCGTAGGGCGGCAGGACGTGATCGTAGTCGTCGGCGACCGGCAGCACGTTCGGCAGCATGGCCCCGTGCAGCCGCGCAAGGAGGCGCGTCGCCTCGCCGTAGCGCTCGGGGATGGGACCGTCGCCCGAGACGACGGGCACGTGGCCAAGATCCTCCAGCAGGAGAAGGCCGGTCGCGAGATCCTCGCCAAGGATGCGCGGGGCGCTGAAGCCGAGCGCGCGCAGGCCGCGGTCCATGGCCACGAAGGCGTGGATGCTCTCGGCCAGCCGCGCGACCGCGCTGTATGGCTTTCCTCGCCACACCGGCGGCCCGTCCGGCCGGCGCGGCGCGACCATCAGGATCGCGGTCTCGCCGCCCGGCTTGACGAGGCGCTCGTAGGCCCGCGTCGAGGCGTCGCCCTGCATGGGCTCGCGGTCCGCGTCCGCCCAGCCGGCTCGCTCCAGCAACTCCTGCAAGGCGCGCGCGCGCGCGAAGCGCTCCGCGAGCGCGCCCCGCGCTGCGAAGGCCGCGAGCCGCGCCTCTGGGCCGTCGCCGGGCGACAGCTCCAGCCAGATGTCGAGGCGCGACGGCGCCAGCGCAGCCGCCGCCCGTTCGGGCCATTCGACAAGGACGATCGACGGCTCGGCGATCTCCTCCCAGCCGAGCTCGCGCAACTCGCCGGGGCCGGCGAGGCGGTAGAAATCGGCATGGACGATGGGGGCGACAGGGGTGTCGTAGGTCTGGACGAGCGTGAAGGTCGGGCTCGGCACGTCGAGGTCCGGATCGCCGGCGAGCGCCCGGATCACCGCCCGCGCCAGCGTCGTCTTGCCGGCCCCGAGCCCACCCGACAGCGTGACGAGATCGCCCGGCTGCAAATCGTAGGCGAGGAAGGAGGCGAGGCGCTCGGTGGCGTCGAGGTCGGGAAGGGCAAGCGTCCATTCGGCGACCGCCGCGCCGGGCGGCAGCGACCGTGGAGCCCCGTCCCGATCACGCATGACGCGGGACAAGTCTATTCGGCCGCGAGACGCCGGGACGCGCCGTCGGTCGGCAAGATGCACACCACCGTGGTGCCGGAGCCGGGATTGGAGACGAGATCGACGCGCCCGCCATGCAGCTCGACGAAGGAGCGCACGATCGACAGGCCGAGGCCGACGCCGCGGTGGCGGGTGCCGAGGGTATGGCTCTCGAAGCGGTCGAAGACCTTTTCCTTGACCTCGGGCGGGATGCCGCGGCCCTGGTCGCTCACCTGCAGCACGACTTCGCCGTTGCTCTTGCGGGCGCTCACCCGGATGGTCTGGCCCGGCGACGAGAAGCCGACCGCATTGGACAGGAGGTTGAACAGGATCTGGCGCACGCGCTTGCCGTCGGCGACGAAGCCGCCGAGGTCGGCGGGGGCGTCGATCTCGAGGTTCAGCGAGGATTCGGCGAGGCGGTCCTCGATGCCGCGCGCCGCCGCCTCGATCGTGTCCCGGATGTCGACCATGTCCGGCGTTAGCTCCAATGCGCCCGTGTCGATGGAGGCAAGATCGAGAATGTCGTTGAGAATCGCAAGCAGCGCGCTCGACGAGCGCATGATGTGGGCGGCGTATTCGCGCTGGCGCGGGTTGAGCGCCCCGACCGTCTCGTCGCCGAGAAGCTGGGTAAAGCCGATGACGTTGGTGAGGGGAGAGCGCAGCTCGTAGCTGACGTGGTGCACGAATTCGTCGCGCAGCCGCGAGGCGCGCTCGAGCGCGTCGTTCTTCTCGGTCAGGGCGCGCTCGACGTTCACGCCCGCCGTGATGTCGATGAAGGTGAGGAGCGTTGCCCCATCCGGCAGCGGCTGGGCGGCGCAATCGAACACGGAGCCGTCGCGCCGGTGCATGCGCGAAGCCGCGCCGGTGCGCATGTCCGGCAACCCGGCGATGGCGCCGCGGATATCCGCCCAGACGGCCTCAACGGGCAGGAGGCGGCTGCACAACGCGATCACCTCGTCGATATGAGGCTGTGCGGCGATGGCTTCGGGCGTCAGGCTCCAGCTTTCCGCGAAAGCGCGATTGGCCAGCTTGAGACGGCCGTCGGTGCCGAACACCGCGACCGCTTCCTTCAGCGTGTCGAGCGTCTCGCCCTGCACCCGGGTCAGCGCGTTGAAGCGCGACTCGAGGTGAACGCGTTCGGTCACGTCGTCGAACAGATAGGTGAGGCCGCCTTGCGGGTTCGGGTTGGTGACGACGCGCAGCATGCGGCCGTCGGGCAGGTGCCACCAGGTCTCGTGCGCTTCGATCGCCCGATAGGCGGCGAGCGCGCTCGCCTTCCAGCTCCGGTAATCGGCCTGCTCCGGCAATTTGCGGGCGGAGCGCAGGGCGTCGAGGATCTCGCTGTCGCTCGGCCCCATCTCCAGGAATGCGTGGTCGAGCGCCCAAAGCTGCCGATAGGCGGCATTGTGGAAGACGAGGCGCTGCTTGGCGTCGAAGATGGCGACGGCGGTCGGCAGCTGGTCGAGGGTGCGCACATGCGCCTGCATCTGCCGCTGCATGTCGGCACGCACGGCCTCGAGCTCCGAGACGTCGACCGCGATGCCGGCGCTGCCGCCGGCCGAGGCGCTCTCGGAAACGTCGAGAACGCAGCGGGCGCCGGCGACGATGGCGGCGACGCGGGCCTGCACGGGCAAGCCGTCCGTGCGAAGCCGCTGCAAGTCGGCTCGCGTCGCCCGGTCCAGAAGCTCGACGGCACGCGCCCTGACGCTGTCTAGGTCCTTCGCCTCAACCGCCGCGACATAGGCGCGGTTGGCCCAGGCCAGGCGTCCCTCGGGGTCGCGCAGCCAGACCGGCTGCTTGATGGCGTCGAGGAGACCGCGCAGGGCCTTGAGCTCCATCGCCGCCCCGCCGAGCTCCTGGCGCGCGCGCAGGAGGTCGAGGCGCTCGCCGGTGACGTCGCGGAGGCGCAGAAGCGCCTGACCGTTGAGGGTGCGGCCTTCTGCTTCGACGAAACCGTGCGTCAGCGTGCGCAAGGTCAGGTGGAATCCCTCGCCGCGCGCGCGCAAGGTGGCGAGGGCGCCGTCGAGGACGCTCGCGTCCGACGGGAACAGCCACGACCCGAAGGCGAGACTCCTGGCGAGAGACGCGTTCGGCCCGACGATCGACGGATCGCCCTCGAAGCGGGGCTCGCTGTCGCGACCGATCCAGGTGACGATGACCTGGCGCTCGGAGCCGGTCAGCAGCTCCGCCCGATCCTTGGCGTCGCGCAGCTCCGCCAGCTCGGCGGACAGCACCCGCTCGCGCTCGGCCCACTTGCGATGCTCCCGCACATACAACACGGCGGTGGCCGTCGCGAACACGACCAGCCCGAGGAACGTGGCAAGCCCGATGGCGTTTTGGGGGTCGAGATTCGCCAGAGATGCCGCGAAATCCGGCATGACCGCCGCGGCGGCTTTCTCTGCGACGAGACCTGTCGAAAGTCCGCTCAGCAACGGGCCTATCTTTCCGTAGCGTGCAGCCGCAGCGTGGCTCGACGCGCCCATGGCGGCTGGCGCTCTGGGCCTTGCCACGATTGCGCCCCCCGCGAATCGTGCGGCCCTCGAAGCGGGCCGGGTTGTCGCTCAAGTACCCAACACGCATTCGTTCAAGAGGTCCGATCGACCCGCGCGACCAACAGCAAGCGGCGGCGACCGACTGAAAGAATCGCCTGCACTGTAGAAGGCTCGGGAGGAGGCCGGAAGCGATTACGGCTCCGCCGCGGCTTTTCCGGGGCTGCTTACGGCGGGGCGTTGCCGATAGGACACGCCTCATACGAAGAGCCCGGCTTTCGCCGGGCTCCGCTGCAGTCAAAACGAGACGAAAGCGCCCGTCAGTAGCGGTAATGGTCGGGCTTGAACGGGCCGGACGCGCTGACGCCGATATAGGCGGCCTGATCGGGCCGAAGCGCCGTCAGCTTGGCGCCGATCTTGTCGAGATGCAGCCGCGCGACCTTCTCGTCGAGATGCTTCGGCAGCGTGTAGACGCGCTTCTCGTATTGGCCGGCATTGGCCCACAATTCGATCTGCGCCAGCGTCTGGTTGGTGAACGAGGCCGACATGACGAAGGACGGGTGGCCCATGGCATTGCCGAGGTTCACGAGACGACCCTCCGAGAGCAGGATCATGCGCTTGCCGTCGGCGAACTCGATCTCGTCGACCTGCGGCTTGACGTTGTGCCACTTGAAGTTCTTCAGGCCGGCGACCTGGATCTCGTTGTCGAAGTGGCCGATGTTGCAGACGATGGCGCGGTCCTTCATGGCGCGCATGTGGTCGATGGTGATGACGTCCTTGTTGCCGGTGGCCGTCACGAAGATGTCGGCGCGCGGCGCCGCATCTTCCATGGTGGTCACCTCATAGCCCTCCATGGCCGCCTGCAAGGCGCAAATCGGGTCGATCTCCGCCACCAGCACGCGGCAGCCGGCGTTGCGGAGCGAGGCGGCGGAGCCTTTGCCGACATCGCCGAAGCCCGCCACCATGGCGACCTTGCCGGCCATCATGACGTCGGTGCCGCGGCGGATGCCGTCGACGAGCGACTCGCGGCAGCCGTACAGGTTGTCGAATTTCGACTTGGTCACCGAGTCGTTGACGTTGATGGCCGGGAAGAGGAGCTTGCCCTCCTTTTCCATGATGTAGAGCCGGTGCACGCCGGTCGTGGTCTCCTCGGAGACGCCGCGGATCGCTTCGGCCAGCTCGCCGAACCAACCCTGGCGCTTCTCCTTGAGCGTGCGCTTGAGGAGGGCGAACAGGATCTCTTCCTCCTCGCTGCCGGGGCTGTCGAGGAAGGCGGTGTCGCCGCCCTCGGCGCGCACGCCGAGATGCACGAACAGCGTCGCGTCGCCGCCGTCGTCGAGGATCATGTTGGGCGTGCCGCCGTCGCCCCACTCGAACAGTTTGCGCGTGAACTCCCAGTATTCTTCGAGGCTTTCGCCTTTATAGGCGAAGACCGGGATGCCGGCGGCCGCAACCGCGGCGGCGGCGTGATCCTGCGTCGAATAGATGTTGCAGGACACCCAGCGGATGTCGGCGCCGAGGGCCGCCAGGGTGTCGATCAGCACCGCCGTCTGGATGGTCATGTGCAGGGAGCCGGCGATGCGCGCGCCCTTGAGCGGCTGCTTCGCCGCATACTCGTCGCGGAGCGACATCAGACCCGGCATCTCGCTCTCGGCGATGGCGATCTCCTTGCGGCCCCATTCGGCGAGGCCGATGTCCTTGACGAGGAAATCGTGATGGTGAGCGGCGGGCTTCTGCGCGGCTTGCG
Organism: Beijerinckiaceae bacterium; assembly: GCA_035630175.1. Lineage (GTDB taxonomy): Bacteria > Pseudomonadota > Alphaproteobacteria > Rhizobiales > Beijerinckiaceae > JAJKJG01. Next base: position 6,292 of record DASQLE010000218.1, on the reverse strand, counting down.
GCATGATGGGTCTCGTGAGGAGGGGAAGTGGGCGCGCTCTATAGCAGCCGCCTGCGGCAGAAGCAATCAAGATATAAAGATGTCTTTATATGTCGATTGGGATTACTCGTCCTCGCCGAAGCGGTCGGCGAGGAGATGCGACAGGGCGGCGAGGCACGCCTCCGCGTCGTTGCCGCGCGCGATCACCGTGATGGTGGTGCCCTGAGCGGCGCCGAGGGTGAGCAGCCCCATGATGGAGCGGCCGCCGGCCGTCTCGCCGCAGCGGATGACGGTCACGTCCGCATCGAAGCGCTCGACCGTCTGCACGAACTTGGCGGAAGCGCGGGCGTGCAGCCCCTTCTTGTTGACGATGGCGAGTTCCCGCCCCAACGCGCCGTCCGGGATGTCCGCCGGCGGGCAGTCGTCGGGGGCGTCGCCGTCGCTCATGCGCGGCGCTTACTTCCCGGCAAGGACGCGGGAAGCGACGTTGATGTATTTGCGGCCGGCTTCCTGCGCGTGCAGCACGGCGTCGGCAAGCGGCTCCTCGTCGCGCACGCTGGCGAGCTTGATCAGCATAGGCAGGTTGATGCCCGCGACGACCTCCACCGCCCCGCCGTTCATGCACGAGAGGGCCAGGTTCGACGGCGTTCCGCCGAACATGTCGGTGAGCACGACGACGCCGTTCCCGGAATTGACGCGGCATACGGCGGCCATGATGTCCTTGCGCCGCGTCTCCATGTCGTCATCGGGGCCGATCGTGATCGTCTCGAGCTGGGTTTGCGGCCCCACCACATGCTCCAGCGCCGCCTTGAACTCGGTGGCGAGCTGGCCATGGGTGACGAGCACCATTCCAATCATTGGGATATCGATCCATCGCTCCTGCGAGCGGAGCCGTTATTTGTGTGCACCGCCAAGCGCCTGGCAAGGGCAATGCGACGAAAATGCCCATAACCGGTCATCAAGGCGTCACGGGGTGGTGCATCCGCAACAGGACGGCTTCGGCTAGGCCCGGCTCGATTGCCGCCTGCAGGCGCGGGACGGCGACCCCGCACAGGGGCACCGTTGCCTCGGTCGGCTCGGGCAGCCGCGGCGGGTCTTCGCTGAGATCGACGACCCAGCGGACGATCGCCGCCCTCTCGAACGGCACGGTCACGAGACCGATGCCGCGCACCTCGATGCGGCCGGCAATGGCGGCGACCGGGCTCGCCACGACGCGGCCGTTGCGGCTCTCGAGCCTGACGCGATCGTCGCAGACCAGCCGGGCGAAGAGCCCGCCGCGCTCTCCCTCCCGCACGATCTGCCGGGCAAGGCTCGACTTGCCGCTTCCCGAGGCGCCGCGGATGACAAGGCCGGCTTCGCCGACAACCACGCAGCTGGCGTGCAGGGTGGCCGCGGCGGACATCAACCGGTCGCCGGCAGGCTGACCACGAAGCGCGCGCCGAGCCGCGTCGGCTCGCCGTCCTCGCCGGGCGGCCCGAGGCGGTTCTCGGCGCGGATGCGTCCGCGATGCGCCTCGACGATCTGCCGCGAGATCGACAGGCCAAGCCCAGAATTCTGGCCGAAGCCCTGGTCCGGCCGGTCCGTGTAGAAGCGCTCGAACACCCGCTCGAGGGCGTGCGGCGGAATGCCGGGTCCGTCATCCTCGACGATGATCTCGACCCAAGTCTTGTTGCGCCGCAGCCTGACGCGCACCTCGCCGTCGCGCGGGGAGAACGAGCGCGCATTGTCGATGAGGTTGTTGACGACCTGGGCGAGACGGCTGTCGTGGCCGGCGACGAAATATGACGGACGGCCCTTGAAGGGCGGCTCGGCGACGAGACGGATACGGGGGTCGTGCGCGTGCCGGCGCTCGTTGGCGACGTTCACCACCGCGTCGACGAGGCGGGTGACGTCGACGGGCTCGGCGTCGGCGCGCGCCAGTTCCGCGTCGAGGCGCGAGGCGTCCGAGATGTCGCTGATCAGCCGATCGAGGCGCTTCACGTCGTGCTGGATGATGGAGGTGAGGCGCTTGCGCGCATCGTCGCTCTTGGCGAGCGGCAGGGTTTCGACGGCGCTCCGCAACGAGGTCAGGGGGTTCTTGAGCTCGTGCGCCACGTCGGCGGCGAAGCGCTCGGTTCCCTCGATGCGGTTGTAGAGCGCCCGCGTCATGTCGCGCAGGGCGCCCGACAGGTGGCCGATCTCGTCCGAGCGGCTCGTGAAGTCGGGGATCTCCTGCCGGGATCGGGTGCCCGAGCGAACCCGCTCGGCGGCCTCGGCGAGCCGCCGCACGGGACCGACGATGGCGCCGGCGAGCAGCATCGACAGGATCACCATGACGAGCGCGGCGATCAGGAACACCTGCAGGAGCGCGAAGCGCTCGGACTTGATGATGGCGTCGATGTCGCCGCCGAGGGTCGACAGCAGCAGCGCGCCGCGCACGGAGCGGAAGCGCTGCACCGGCACGGCCACGGACACGATCGTCTCGCCGCCGTCGTTGAGCCGCACGACGCTGGCCCGGGTGCCGCCAAGCGCCTGCTGGACCTCGGGCAGGGAGCGCGCGTCGGACGGGCCGATCTCCTCGTTGGGACCGGGCGGCTTCCTGAGACCGAGGCGTTTCAGGAACGAGTTCCAGGTGCGCTCGACGGCGGTGTCGTCCCGCTTGAGGGGCGGCAGGTCGAAGCGGAGCACGTCGCCGCGCGAGTAGAACGTGCCGGAATCGAGAAGCAGCGATCCGTCGGGGTCGTAGATGCGGGCGCGCGTGCGCGTCGGCGTCACCAGGCGCCGCAGGAGCGGGGCGACGCGCTCCGGATTGACCGAGAATTCCAGCTGCGAGAGGCTCTCGTCGTCGAAGCCCGAGGTCTGGCCGGCCTGCATCTTGAGGAGGCGGTCGGGGTCGATGTTGATGGTATCGGGCTCGACGGTGGCCGAAGCCGCGATGGCGCCGGCGATGATCTCCCCTTGCGTGAGAAGGCTCTGCACCCGCGCTTCGATCAGCGTCTGGCGGAATTGGTTGAGGTAGAGGAAGCCGAGCAGGAGCGTGAGCAGGCCGGCCAGGTTCAGAACGACGATGCGGCGCGTCAGGCTCGAGGAGGCCCGCATGGCAAGGCCGCGTCCGAAGGCTCGCAACCGGGCGATGAAGCCGGTCCGCCGCGACACGCCTTGCGCCGGCACCTCCCGATCGAGCTGCTCAGGTTTGGTCAGCATGGGAGCAGCGTGCGCGCGCTCACGTTTCCTTGAAGCGATAGCCGACGCCGTACAACGTCTCGATCATCTCGAAGTTATTATCGACGACCTTGAACTTCTTGCGCAGCCGCTTGATGTGGCTGTCGATGGTGCGGTCGTCCACATACACCTGATCGTCGTAGGCCGCATCCATCAGGGCGTTGCGGCTCTTCACCACGCCGGGGCGTTGGGCGAGCGCCTGCAGGATCAGGAACTCGGTGACCGTCAGGGTGACGGGCTCACCGTTCCATGTGCAGGTATGCCGCTCCGGATCCATGCGCAGCTGGCCGCGCTCGAGGGCCTTGGCGTCATTCTCGCGCGGCGCCGCCTGGTCCTTCGGCGCGAAGCGGCGCAGCACGGCCTTGACGCGCTCGACCAGGAGGCGCTGCGAGAACGGCTTCCGGATGAAATCGTCCGCCCCCATCTTGAGGCCGAACAATTCATCGATCTCCTCGTCCTTGGAGGTCAGGAAGATGACCGGAATGTCGGATTTCTGACGCAGCCGGCGCAGCAGCTCCATGCCGTCCATGCGCGGCATCTTGATGTCGAAGATGGCGAGGTCCGGGGGCGATTGGCGCAGGCCGTCGAGGGCCGAAGCCCCGTCGGTATACGTCTGGATGCGGTAGCCTTCGGCTTCGAGGGCGATCGACACCGAAGTCAGAATGTTGCGATCGTCGTCGACCAGGGCGATGGTGGGCATGAGCGTCCCCAAACGGCGCTAGGTTTTTGCCGATATTGGTTTTCCAACGGCGCTGGGCGATAACGCCCACGGGCGGAATCGTCCCAAATCGCCGCGTTCGCTCGCTCATTAGAGCTTTTCGGCCGGAACCGCCACCCGGCTCGGCAGGCAGGAACCCGAGGTATGAACGAATCACCCCCTCCGCAGCCGGATTTCGATGGCGTTTCCCTGGCCAAGCTGCTCCTGCGCACGGTCCGAGCGGGGGCTTTGGCGACCCTGGACGGGGGCACGGGGTTCCCGTTCGCGTCGCTCGTGACGGTCGCCACCGATCTCGACGGCTCGCCGCTCCTCCTGATGTCGCGCCTCGCGGCCCATACCGCCAATCTCGACCGCGATCCGCGCGCCTCGATCCTGCTCGCCCAGGGCGGCAAGGGCGATCCGCTCGCGCACCCGCGCCTGACGGTGCTCGGACGCATCGCCCGAACCGAGGAGCCGCGCGCGCGGGCGCGGTTCCTCGCCCGCCAGCCCAAGGCCAAGCTCTATGCCGGCTTCGCCGATTTCGCCGTCTGGCGCATGGACATGACGGGCGCCCATCTCAACGGCGGCTTCGCCCGCGCCACCACGCTCTCGGCCGAGGAGATCCGCACCGATCTCTCCGGGGCCGAGGATCTCCTGGCCGTGGAGGAAAGCGCCGTCGCGCACATGAACGAGGATCATGGCGAGGCGCTGGGCCTTTATGCGACCCGGCTCGCGGGCGCTCCGGCCGCGGACTGGCGCGCGACCGGCCTCGACCCCGAGGGGATCGATCTTGCGGCCGGCGACGCCGTGGCGCGCGTCCCGTTCGACCGGCGCGTCGCCGATGGCGCCGAACTGCGCCGCCTCCTGGTCGAGATGGCGCAGCGCGCCCGCAGCATCGCCGCGTAACCATGTTCCCGCCGCCCGGCCGACCCGGCGGCGAAAGAGGTTGACGGCGAGCGGGCCTGTCCTGTTCAAGAGCGGTGGCGTTTTCAGCCTGCCCTCGGCGGGGATGGGTCGGTAACGGTTCGCGGTCTGGGAACGCGGTCGACAACAAGCAAGGGCCGGCTCTGCGCAAGTGGAGGCGGCTCTGGTCGGAAGCACGGGGCGGCTTTGCCGCCCGCCGCGTTTTTCGGCCTTAAGAAGCAATCGCACCAGGAGGATTACGCCCTTGGAGAACCTCGGCGTCTTCAACAGCGCGCACGGCGCTGACACGTTCGGCTTCCGCAACCTCAAGGGCGTGCATTGGAACCTCGGCGCTCCCGGCCTCTACGAGCACGCGATCGCGCGCGGCGAGGCGCAGCTCATCCAGGGCGGCGCCATTAACGCCGACACGGGCATCCATACCGGCCGCTCGCCGAAGGACAAGCACACGGTCCGCGACGCCTCGACCGAGAACGAGGTCTGGTGGGACAACAACCGTTCGCTGACGCCGCAGCAATTCGACGTCATCCTTCAGGATTTCATCAAGCATGCCGAAGGCATGGAGCTGTTCGCGCAGGACCTCTACGGCGGCGCCGATCCGGCCCACCGGGTGCGGGCGCGCGTTTTCACGGAATATGCCTGGCACTCGCTCTTCATCCGCAACCTCCTGATCCGTCCGGACATGAGCGAGCTCGTCTCTTACGTTCCGGACATGACGATCGTCGACCTGCCCTCCTTCAAGGCCGATCCGAAGCGCCACGGCTGCCGTTCCGAGACCATCATCGCCATCGATTTCTCGCGCAAGATCGTGCTCATCGGCTCGTCGTCCTATGCGGGCGAGATGAAGAAATCCGTCTTCACCTACCTGAACTACGTCCTGCCGAAGCGCGGCGTACTGCCGATGCACTGCTCGGCGAATGTCGGCGATGACGGCGACACGGCCCTCTTCTTCGGCTTGTCCGGCACCGGCAAGACGACCCTGTCGAGCGATCCCGACCGCATCCTCCTCGGCGACGACGAGCACGGCTGGAGCCGCGACGGCATCTTCAATTTCGAGGGCGGCTGCTACGCCAAGACCATCAACCTGTCGCGCGACGCCGAGCCCGACATCTACGCCACCACCGAGCGCTTCGGCACGGTCCTCGAGAACGTGGTCGTCGATCCCCTCACGCGCTGCCCGGACTTCAGCGACGAGTCGAAGACCGAGAACACGCGCTGCGCGTATCCGATCGAATTCATCCCCAACGCCTCGACGACGGGCCGCGCCGGCCATCCGAAGAACATCGTCATGCTCACGGCCGACGCGTTCGGGGTCATGCCGCCGATCGCCAAGCTGACGGGGGCCGAGGCGATGTACCACTTCCTGTCCGGCTACACCGCCAAGGTGGCCGGCACCGAGAAGGGCCTGGTCGGCGTCGAGCCCGAGTTCTCCACCTGCTTCGGGGCGCCGTTCCTGCCGCGCCATCCGTCCGTCTACGGCAACATGCTGCGCGA
>DASQLE010000217.1:0-3362 GCA_035630175.1 Beijerinckiaceae bacterium | reverse complement strand
CCCTCGACATATTTCGGCCAGTGGCTCTTCACCCAAACGGGCATGAGGAAGTTGGCCGAGATCGGCTCCCAGCCGCGCGCCGCCGCCTCGGTGACGCCCTTCGAGAAGGGCGTGACCGCCGTCACGACGATCGGCGGATGCGGCCGCTGCAGGGGCTTCGGCAAGAAGCCCTGGCCGATCTCCGGCATCATCGTGCGCTCGGTCGAGATCGTCCAATATTTGCCCTTGAGGTCGTACGGCGGCTCGCCGGCCCAGATGGCGAGCACCTGGTTGATGGCTTCGAGGAACATCTCGTTGCGGTTGGCGTCGAGATTGCCGAAGGCCTCCGCATCCGAGAGCAGGCCGCCGGGACTGATGCCGAACAGGAAGCGCCCGTCCAGCATGTGGTCGAGCATGGCGATCTCGGCGGCGATGCGCGCCGGATGGCTGTTCGGCATGTTGACCGTGCCGGTACCGAGCTTGATGCGTTTCGTCGCATCGGCGAGCGAGGCGATGAACATGGCGCAGGAGGTGATGTTCTCGGCCTGGTCGGTCGAGTGCTCGCCGACATAGCCCTCGACGAAGCCGAGCTCGTCGGCGAGCAGGAAGGCCTCGCGATCCTCGCGCAGCGACTGCCGCCAATCCTTGCCGAGGCTATGGATCGGCATGGTGAAAAAGCCGAGCTTCATCGTCGTCTCCGGATTGCGGCCCCTGTGTACCCGGCGGATCGGTGCGGCCGAAACAATATTTTCTGCAGCCCCGCATCGCCTTTTCTAATGCGGGGCGACCGCGCTCCGCTTCGCCGTCGCCTTGTTGCCACGACATCATGTTGCGTTTTGAGCGAGCCGATCAAAACGCATAAACGTAATCGATTCCAAGTAGTTGGGCAGGGCGCTCGGCATGGTGCCTGAGGCGCAATGTGGAAAGTTGTCCACCGGCGAGGCACGGCAGTGGGATTGTGCGGCTCCGCCGGCGTGCCATACGGTCGCCCTGTTCCTCTGGGGGGCAGTCGGCGGACCTGGAGGCTGTCACAAGCCTCGCGCGAGGGGCGGCTTCGGCCGCCCCTCCCGTTACCGCATCCCCCAGACGCGTTGATTTTCCCCCGTTTTCCCTTTAATCAGCGCGGCACTTGGATCGGGATTCCGGTCGATCGGCTCGTCGATCCCGGGATCCACGTTCCATCATCCGTCATTGGGGCCAGTCCATGCGACGAGGGCCGCATGGAGACCGACATGAAAATCCGCAATTCGCTCAAATCGGTGCGCGGCCGTCATCGCGACAACCAGCTCGTCCGCCGCAAGGGTCGCGTCTACATCATCAACAAGAAGCAGAAGCGCTACAAGGCGCGCCAGGGCTGACCGCCCTCTTCCTCGATGGGGGAGACCGAGCCGCCGCGAGCGCGGCGACCGGGTGGGGGTGGCGGCGCTGCCATCTCCGGACATGTCGCATCTCCCCTCACTCGGTCGGTTTCGCCGACTCGACCTCTCCGCCAGGGGAGGTGTTTGTCGCACACGCGTGAATTGACGATCCCGGCTGGGGTGCCCAATATCCCGGCATGCGCCGTCTTGTGCTCCTCGCCGGTTCCGTGCTCCTGGCTGCCGCCGCTCCGTCGGCCAGTCTCGGTCAGGGCGACCTCAGGCTGAAGCCGGCATCGCCGCCCGCCGCCGGCGAGCGCGAGGCCGGGCGGCGCGCCACCCTCGACGACCTGTTCGGCCGCCTCGCTGGCGCCAAGGACGAGACCGAGGCCAAAGGCGTCGCCAATCTCATCGAACGACGCTGGTCGCGTTCCGGCAGTGACACCGCCGACCTCCTCATGACCCGCGCCAGCGAAGCCATCCAGGCGAAGGAGCATGCGCTCGGGGTCGAGCTGCTCGACCGGGTGATCGCGCTCAAGCCGGACTGGGCGGAAGCCTGGAACCGGCGCGCCACCGCCTTTTTCCTGCTCGACGATGTCGCCAGCTCCATGGCCGACCTCCGCCAGGTTCTCGCCCGCGAGCCGCGCCACTTCGGCGCCTGGGCCGGCCTCGGCCATATCTACATGTCGGCGGGCGACAAGACGCGCGCGCTTGAAGCCTACCGCAAGGCGTTGACCCTGCATCCGCATATCGAGAGCGTGCGCCCCTTGGTCGACAAGCTGGCGCCCGAGATCGACGGCCGCGATATCTGACGCGCCACGCTCGTCCGTGAGGCTGATGGTCATCGTCATCGGCGCCATCGCCGGGCTGTCCCTGCTCGGCGGGCTCGCCACATGGGCGCTCACGCGCGGCATCGAAACCCGCTACCCGCCGACCGGGCGCTTCGTCGAGATCGGCGGCGGTCGCCTGCATTACGCCGACACGGGACCGGCCGACGGCAACGGGCGCATCGCCGTCGTGCTGCTGCACGGCGCCTCAGGCAGCCACGCGGATCCGATGCTCGCCCTCGGCGATAGGCTGTCGAAACGCCACCGCGTCGTCGCCTTCGACCGTCCCGGCCATGGCTGGAGCGAGCGCATCGACGGCCCGGCTGCGGCCGCGCCGGCTCGCCAAGCGGCGATCATCCAGGAGGCCCTCGCGAGGCTGGAGGTGGACCGCGCCGTCGTCGTCGCGCATTCCTGGGCCGGCGCCCTCCTGCCGAACCTTGCCTTGGCTGATCCCGGGCGCATCGTCGGGGCCGTCTATCTCGCGCCCGTCACGCATCCCTGGCCCGGCGGCGGCATCGGCTGGTATCACCACCTGGCGACCGCGCCGGGTCTCGGCTGGCTGATGACGCGGACGATCGCGACGCCGATTGGCGCGCTCGTTCTCGACGACGTCACGCGCGCCGTGTTCGCCCCGCAGGAGCCGCCTGCCGATTATCTGGAGCGCGCCCGCGTGCCCTTGGCGTTGCGGCCGTCCGCGTTCGCAGCCAATTCCGAGGATATGACGGGCCTTTACGCCGCCGTCTCGGCGCAGCAGGAGCGGTATCGCGAGATCAGGGTGCCGACGGTGATCATCTCCGGCGACGCGGACCCGATCGTGTGGACCGACATCCATTCGCGCGGGCTGGCGCGCGACGTGCCGGGCGCGAGGCTCGTCATCCTGCCGGGCGTCGGTCACATGCCGCATCACGCCGCGCCCGACCTCGTCGTTGCCGAGATCGAAGCCCTCGCCACGCGCTTCGCTGCCGCAGAGTAGACGATGCGTTTTGATCGTCTCGATCGAAACGCATCGTGACCTGGCCGCTTAGGCTCTCGCGACGTGCTCCTGGGCGACAAAGGCGATGCGCACCATGTTGGTGGCGCCGGGAGTGCCGAAGGGAACGCCGGCCACCACGATGATGCGGTCGTTGATATGGGCGAAGCCCTCGCGCACTGCGAATTTCGCGGCCCGGAAGGCCATGTCGTCGAGGTCGCTGGCGTCCTT
>DASQLE010000216.1:0-11339 GCA_035630175.1 Beijerinckiaceae bacterium | reverse complement strand
AGCGTTCAGGCGCTGCTCTCGAATGTTCCCGATCCGGTCATCCTCGTCGATCCCGATGGGCTCGTGCGTGAGGCGAATGCGGCGGCGCACGCGCTCCTGCCCCGGCTGCGCCTCGGCCAGCCGCTCTTCTATGCCGTCCGCGCGCCCGAGATCCTCGAGGCGGTCGCGCAAGCGCCGGGCCGGAGCGGGTCCGTCCATGTCGAATATCATGAGCGCGTGCCGACCGAGCGAACCTTCGAGGTTCAGATCGGCGCCCCGCCGTCGAAGGGACGAAGCACGTCGGGCAAACCGGACGTGATGCTCTTCTTCCGGGACCTGACGACGGCGCGCGGGCTCGAGCGGATGCGCGTCGATTTCGTCGCCAATGCCAGCCATGAGCTGCGCACGCCGCTCGCGTCCGTGCTCGGCTTCATCGAAACGCTGCAAGGCCCGGCGCGCAACGACTCGGCCGCACGCGACCGCTTCCTCGACATCATGCGCGAGCAGGCGCAGCGCATGACCCGCCTGATCGACGACCTGTTGTCCCTGTCGCGCATCGAGTTGCGCGCGCACGTCCCGCCCGAAAGCGCGGTCGATCTCCGCTCGATCGTCACCCAGATGCTCGATTCGCTCGCGCCGCTCGGGCGCGAGCGCGGCGTCGCCATCGGGCTCGCGGCGGAGGAGGGCGTGTTGACGGTGCGCGGCGATCGGGACGAGCTGCTGCGGGTGGTCGAGAACCTCGTCGAGAACGCCGTCAAATACGGGGCCGAGGGCGGCCGCGTCGACGTCGCGCTGCGCCGGCTGACGGGCGGCGAGGGGGCCGAGATCGCCCTGGTCGTGCGCGATCACGGGCCCGGCATCGCGCCCGAGCATCTGCCGCGCCTGACGGAGCGTTTCTATCGGGTCGACGTGACCGCAAGCCGGGAGCAGGGCGGCACCGGACTCGGCCTCGCCATTGTCAAGCATATCGTCAACCGACACCGTGGCCGGATGCAGATCGAGAGCGAGCTCGGCCGGGGGGCGACCTTCACGGTCATCCTGCCCGCGCATGCGGGCGCCGCCGTCATCTGACTGTCACATCGGCGTCATAGAGCCGAGGCCGTGACGGCATAGAGCCTCGGCCAGACCCGACTCGCCGCGAGCGTTGGCCAAAGGCCGAAGGCGTCGAGGGCACTGGGTCATGCCTTCAGGCAGCAACGGAGACGCATCGTGAAACACAAGTCGACTATGGCCATCATCGCCCTGGCAGCAGCCGCCTGCGCCATGCCTGCCTCGGCGGTCGACATCACCGGCGCCGGCGCCAGCTTCCCGTTCCCGATCTATTGGAAATGGGCGGAAGCCTACAAGAAGGAGACCGGCGCGGGACTGAATTACCAATCGATCGGCTCGGGCGGCGGCATCCGCCAGATCCAGGCGAAGACGGTCGCTTTCGGGGCGACGGACGCCCCGCTAAAGGGCGAGGATCTCGACAAGCATGGCCTCGTGCAATTCCCGACGGTGCTCGGCGGCGTCGTGCCGGTCATCAACGTTCCGGGTCTTCAGAGCGGCGATCTCAAGCTGACGGGCGAGGTTCTCGCGGACATCTACCGCGGCGAGATCAAGAAGTGGAACGACCCGAAGATCGTGGGGCTGAACAAGGACGCGAAGCTTCCCGATGCGACGATCACGCCGGTCTACCGCTCCGACTCGTCGGGCACGACCAGCATTTTCACCACCTACTTGTCCGAGCTGTCGTCGTCGTGGAAGGGATCGCTCGGCGTCGGCACCACGGTCAACTGGCCGGTCGGCCAGGGCGGCAAGGGCAATGAAGGCGTCGCCGCGACCGTCAAGCAGGTCGCCAACTCGATCGGCTATGTCGAGTTCGCCTACGCCAAGCAGAACAACATCCCCTACGCCCAGTTGCAGAACAAGGACGGCCAGTTCGTGCGGCCGGACGCCAAGGCCTTCGCGGCCGCCGCCGAAGGCGCCGACTGGAACGCGGCGCCGGGCTTTGGGATATCGCTGACCAACCAGGCCGGGGCGCAGTCCTGGCCGATCACCGGCGCGACCTTCATCCTGGTGCACAAGACCCCCGAGAAGCCCGAGCAAGTGGCGGAGGCGCTGAAGTTCTTCGACTGGGCTTACCGGCAGGGCGACGAGATGGCGTCCGACCTCGATTATGTGCCGCTCCCCGACAAGGTCGCCGAACAGGTTCGCCAGACCTGGACCAAGGAGATCAAGGACAAGTCGGGCCGGCCGCTCTATCAGGCGAAATCGATGTAGCTGGCCCGCAACCGCGTCGAGCATTCGAAGGCGAGGGAATATGGACGGGCAAACGACGGTTCTGGCGCAAGGCCCCGCTCTTGAGCGTCCGGCTGCCGGCGCACGCCCGTCCGCATTCCCCGGCTTCGATGCGCGTTTCCGCTTCGCGAGCTACGCCTCCGCCCTGACGGTCCTGTTCGTTCTCGCGGGCATCATGGCCTCGATGGTGTGGGGCGCGTGGCCCGCTTTCCGGGCTTTCGGAAGCGACTTCCTGACGTCGTCGGTATGGGACGTCAACAAGGACGTTTACGGCGCGTGGCCGGCTGTCGCCGGCACCTTGACGACCGCCCTGATCGCGCTCGTCGTCGGCGTTCCCATCAGCCTCGGGATCGCTGTTTTCCTCACCCAACTGTCGCCGCCCTGGCTGAAGCAGCCGATCGGCACGGCCGTGGAACTCCTCGCCGCCGTGCCGAGCATCATCTACGGCATGTGGGGGCTGTTCGTCCTCGCGCCGTTGATGGCGCGCTTCGTTCAGGTGCCGCTGAACGAGCTGGTCGGCGGAGTCCCGATCGTCGGCACGGTGCTTTATTCCCGGGTGCCATCCGGCACGGGGATCATGACGGCCGGCATCATCCTGGCTTTCATGATCATCCCGTTCATCGCCTCGATCACGCGCGACATCCTCGACCAGATCCCGACCGTGCTCCGCGAAAGCGCCTACGGCATCGGCGCCACGACCTGGGAAGTGGTTCGCCACGTCTTGTTCCCGCAGGCCGGCGTCAGCATCATCGGCGCCATTATGCTCGGCCTCGGTCGCGCCCTCGGCGAGACGATGGCCGTGACGTTCGTGGTCGGCAACGCCAACCGTCTCTCGGCATCCCTGTTCGATCCCGGCTCGACGATCGCCTCGCGCATCGCCAACGAGTTCAACGAAGCGCTCGGCCTGCAGCTCAACGCGCTGATCGCGCTCGGCTGCATCCTGTTCTTCGTCACCTTCGTGGTGCTGGTGCTGGCGCGCGTCCTCATCGCGCGGGTCAAGGTCCATTAGGAGGTCATATGTCCGCCGCGGCTTCCGCGAAACCAACCGACATGGCTGCTTATAATATAACCGTCGTGCCGTGGGGCCGCGTCCGACGTTCGCGTCAGATCGCCGACAGGAGCATGAAGGTGCTCGCCGCGACGTTCACCGCGCTTGGCGTCTTCGTTCTCGGTTGCATCCTCGCCATGCTAGCCTTCAAGGGGCTGGCATCCTTGTCGCTCAGCGTCTTCACCGCGCCGGTGCCTGGACCGGGTTCCACCGGCGGCGGGCTCGCCAACGCCATCGTCGGCAGCCTCGTTCTGACCCTGCTCGGCATTGGCGTCGCGACGCCGATCGGGGTGCTCGGCGGGACCTACCTCGCCGAATACGGCCGCACCTCGGCGCTCGCCAATGCAGTGCGTTTCGTCAACGACATCCTGCTGTCGGCGCCGTCGATCCTGATCGGCCTGTTCGTCTACACGCTCATGGTGAGCCCGATGGGAGGGTATTCGGGTTGGGCGGGCGGCGTGGCGCTCGCCATCATCGCGGTTCCGGTCATCGTGCGAACGACGGAAGACATGCTGCGGATCGTGCCGAATTCGCTGCGCGAGGCCGGAGCCGCGCTCGGGGCCGCCCCCGCGCGCGTCATCACGGGCATCACCTGGCGGGCCGCGCGCAGCGGCATCATCACCGGCGTGATCCTCGCCCTGGCCCGCATCGCCGGCGAAACCGCGCCGTTGCTGTTTACCGCGCTGAACAACAACTTCTGGTTCAGCCCGACGCTGCTCGGCGGCGTCTCGAACCTTCCCGTCACGATCTACCAGTTTGCGCTGTCGCCCTACACCAACTGGCAGCAACTGGCCTGGGCCGGCGCGCTGATCATCACCATCGCCATCCTCGGCCTGTCCGTGCTGGCGCGACTGGTCGTCAGGAGAGGCGTTCGATGAGTTCAATCGCCGTCGACACGCGCGCAGCGATCGGGCAGACGCTGACGAACGCCGATGCGGCTGTCCGCATCGCCTGCAGGCATCTCGACTTCTACTACGGCGCCGCGCAGGCGCTCAAGAACATCAACCTCGATTTCCTCGATCGGCACGTCACGGCGCTGATCGGGCCGTCGGGATGCGGCAAGTCGACGTTGTTGCGTACCTTCAACAGGATCTACAGCTTGTATCCGGATCAGCGCGCCGAGGGCGAGATCATCCTCGACGGGCGCAACATCTTGTCGCCGTCGATCGACGTCAATGAGCTGCGCTCGCGCATCGGCATGGTGTTCCAGAAGCCGACGCCGTTCCCCATGTCCATCTACGACAACGTCGCCTTCGGCCTCAGGCTCTATGAGCGCATGCCGAAGAAGCGGCTCGACGGGCGCGTCGAGGAAGCCCTCCGCAAGGCGGCTTTGTGGGACGAGGTGAAGGACAAGCTCAGCATGTCGGGCATGGGCCTTTCCGGCGGTCAGCAGCAGCGTCTCTGCATCGCCCGCGCCATCGCGCAGAAACCGGAGGTGATCCTCTTCGACGAGCCGACCTCGGCGCTCGATCCGATATCGACCGGCAAGATCGAGGAGCTCATCGAGCAGCTGCGCACCGATTTCACCATCGTTATCGTCACGCACAACATGCAACAGGCGGCGCGCATCTCGCACTTCACCGCCTTCATGTATCTCGGCGAGGTGGTCGAGTTCGGCCCGACCGCCAGGATCTTCATGAATCCCGAAAAGAAGCAGACTCAGGATTATGTGACCGGCCGGTTCGGATGACGATGAGATCGGAGACTTGCGATGGCTGACCACATTGTCCACTCTTTCGACGTCGAGCTGAACGCCCTCCGGCGCAGCATCGCCGAGATGGGCGGAACGGCGGAGCGGATGCTGGTGGAGGCGACGTCGGCGCTGGTGCGCGACGACGCGAGCCTCGCCCAGACCGTCATCGCGGCGGATCGGCGGCTCGACGAGCTGCAGCGCGATATCGAGGAGCGGGCGGTCCTCACGATCGCCCGTCGTCAGCCGCTCGCCGTCGATCTGCGCGAGATCGTCTCGGCGTTGCGCATCGCCGGCGACCTCGAGCGCGCCGGCGACCTCGCCAAGAACACGGCCAAGCGCGTGATCGCCATGACGGGGAACATGCATCCGAAGCGCGTGGTGCTCGGCGTCCAGCACATGAGCGACCTCGCCCTCGGTCAGCTCAAGGACGTGCTCGACGCTTATGCCGGCAACGACACGGCACTGGCGGTGGCCGTCTGGACTCGCGACGGAGCCATCGACGCCCTCAACAATTCGCTGTTCCGCGAGCTCCTCACCTACATGATGGAGGATCCGCGCAGCATCTCGTTCTGCACGCACCTATTGTTCTGCGCCAAGAACATCGAGCGCATCGGCGACCACACCACCAACATCGCCGAGACGATCCATTACCTCGTCACGGGCGAGCCGCTGGCCGCCGAGCGGCCGAAGGACGACCGCGCGAGCTACGCCGTCGTCGAGCCCCCCGCCGGAGAGCGTACCGCTTGAGGCCGAGGCAATCCGGAGCAGACCCAGTGCCACCCCGCATTCTCGTTGTGGAAGACGAAGAATCGCTGACGCTACTCCTGCGCTACAATCTCGAAGTCGCGGGCTATGCGGTCGAAAGCGTGCGGCGCGGGGACGAGGCGGTGCTGCGCCTCGCCGAGCAGATGCCGGACCTCGTGCTGCTCGACTGGATGCTGCCCGGCCTGTCCGGCGTCGAGCTGTGCCGCCGCATCCGCGCCCGCAAGGAAACGGAGCGCCTGCCGGTGATCATGCTTACCGCGCGCGGCGAGGAGGCAGATCGCGTGCGCGGCCTGGCCACCGGGGCAGACGATTACGTGGTCAAGCCGTTTTCGGTGCCGGAGCTCGTCGCTCGCGTCGGCGCGCTGCTGCGGCGGACCAACCCGGCTCACGTTGCCAGCCTTCTCACCGCCGGCGACATCGAGCTCGATCGCGATACCCGCCGCATCCGGCGCGGCGGCGCGACGCTGCATCTCGGCCCGACCGAGTACAAGCTGCTCGAGTTCCTCATGCGCAAGCCTGGGCGGGTGTTCTCGCGCGAGCAGCTCCTCGACGGGGTCTGGGGCCGCGAGGCTTACGTGGACGAGCGCACCGTCGACGTCCATATCGGCCGTTTGCGCAAGGCCCTCAGCCCCGCCGGCGAGCCGGATCCGATCCGCACCGTCCGCGGCGCCGGCTATTCCTTCGACGAAACCTATGACGGCTCTGCGTAAGATCCGTCGCGGACGGTTGCGATGTCGGCGATCGAGAAGCTGATCCAGACCTCGCTGCCGGCCGGCAAGGGCTGACGGCGGCTGCGGTCGACGGCGAACAGCTCTCCGATCGGGCTCGCCAACTGATACTCCACATGCTTGCCGAGATAGGACGAGCGCAGGATGCGGGCGGTGATCGCCGGCTCGCCGGCCGGCCGGTTCCCGTGCATCCTGATTGCATCCGGCCTGATCGCGAGCGTGACCGGCCCAGGCCCCCCCGCGCGCGCCGGCAGCTCGATCTCGAAATCTCCAACCCGCACGATCGCGGTCAAGCCGCGCTCCGCGACCACCTCGGCATCGACCAGGTTGGCGTCGCCGATGAAATCGGCCACGAAGACGCTGCCCGGACGCTCGTAGAGCTCGCGCGGGGTGCCGGCCTGGGCGATGCGCGCATTCGACATGACGATGATGCGGTCGGAGATGGCGAGCGCCTCCTCCTGATCGTGCGTCACATAGGCCACGGTCAGATTGAGATTCTGCTGCAGCTCGCGGATGTCGTCGCGCACGCGCCGGCGCAGCTTCGCGTCGAGGTTCGACAGCGGCTCGTCGAACAGCAGGACCTGCGGCTCCAGCACGAGCGCGCGCGCGACCGCCACCCGCTGCTGCTGTCCTCCCGACAATTCCGAGGGCGATCGCTTCTCGAGGCCGCTCAGGCCGACGAGCCCCAGCTTGTCGAGGGCAAGGGCCTGCGCGTCCTTCTTGCGCATGCCCTGCACGGTCGGCCCGTAGGCGACGTTGTCCAGCACCGACATATGCGGGAACAGCGCGTACGACTGGAACACCATGCTGACATCGCGCTCGCTGGCCGAGCGATTCGTGACGTCCTCGTCGCCGATGACGATGCGGCCGACGCTGGCGATCTCGAGGCCGGCGATGAGGCGCAACGTCGTCGTCTTGCCGCAGCCGGAGGGGCCGAGCAGCGTCACGAGCGTGCCGGGCGCGATCGTGAACGACACGTCGTCCACCGCCGTGACGGCGCCGTAGCGCTTGGTCACGGAGCGGAATTCGACGGAAGCGGGGCCGTGCTTGTTCATGGGATCAACCGGCGGCCTGCACGGCGGGCACGGGCGCCGTCACCACGACGGCGGCGCGGCGCCCGAGCCGGCGCTCGCCGACGGCGAGCTGGATGGCCAGGATGGCGATCAGCATGACCAGGATCAACACCGACGAATAGGCGATGGCGAGCCCGAACTCGCCCGATTCGACGCGGCCGACGATATAAGTGGTGGCCATGTTGTATTCGGCCGAGACGAGGAAGATCACGGCGCTCACTGCGGTCATCGCTCGTACGAAGCTGTAGACGAGCGAGGCGACGACCGCCGGCCTGAGAAGCGGCAGCACCACCCGCCGCAAGGTGGCGAAAGAGCGGGCGCCGAGGGTCAGCGAGGCCTCGTCGAGGCTCTTGTCGATCTGGCTCATGGTGGCGATGCCCGAGCGCACCGCCACCGGCATGTTGCGGAAGACGAAGCACATGATGAGGATGAAGGCCGTGCCGGTGATCTCGACCGGCGGCACGTTGAAGGCGAGGATATAGCTCACGCCGACGACGGTGCCGGGGATGGCGAAGCTCAGCATGGTGCCGAACTCGAAGGCGCGCTGGCCGGCGAAACGCTGGCGCGTGAGCAGGTAGGCGGTGAGCAGCCCGATGGCGGCCGTGATCGGCGCCGAAATCGTCGCCACCTGGAGCGTGGCGAAGAACGAGTCCCAGGCCGAGCCGGAGAAGAACAGGCCGCGCGGCGTCGCCTCGATTCGAAAGCCGGTGAGGTAATGCTCGAGCGTCGGCGTGTAGTCGCGTCCCATGGTGCGCACGAAGCCGCCGACCAGGATAATCGCATAGGCGACGAGCGTGAAGATCGCCCACGGGATCGCCGTCGCGTAGCAGAGCCAGGCGACGCCGCGCGGCAATCGGCTGGGCACGCCGGAATCGCCCTTGCCGGTGACGGTCGTGTAGACGCGTTTGCCGAGCCAGGCGTATTGCACCCAGAAGGCGACGAGCGTGAAGCCGAGCAGGATGATCGACAGCACCGCCGCGCGCCCCTGGTCATGCGCCGCGCCGACGACCGCGAAGAAGATCTTGGTCGACAAGACCTCGTAATTGCCGCCGAGCACGAGCGGGTTGCCGAAATCGGCCATGCTCTCGACGAAGCCGAGCAGGAAGGCGTTGGCGAGGCCGGGCCGCATGAGCGGCAGCGAGATGGTGCGGAAGGTCGTCCAACTCTTCGCGCGAAGGGTTTGCGCGGCTTCCTCCAGCGACGGGCTGATGCCCTGAACGACGCCGATCAGGACCAGAAAGGCAATCGGCGTGAAGGCGAGGAGCTGGGCGATGAGGATACCCGGCAGGCCGTAGATCCAGCGCGTGCGCGGCACGGCGAACCACTCCGAGAGCAGGGCCGAAAGGGCGCCGGAGCGTCCGAACAGCAGGATAAGCGCGAGCCCGATGACGAAAGGCGGCGTGATGATCGGCAGCACCGTCAGGACGCGGAGGGCGCGCTTGAAGCGGAAATCCGTGCGGGTGGCGATGAGCGCGAAGGCGAGGCCGAGCGCCGTCGTGCCGATGCCGACGAGCGTCGCCAGGAACACGGTGTTCCAGGCGACGCCGCAGCGCAGGTTGGAGGTGAGGCAGTCGAGGCTCCAGATCGAGGGATCGAGGAATTTTGCCAAGAACGCCCCGGGCGCGAAGGCGCCGGCATCGTCCCGAACGGCGCTCGTGAGGATGGTCGTGACGGGAAAGAACACGAAGACGGCGATCAGCGCGACGACGAGGCCGATCGCCGACACCACGAAGGCGTCGCCCCGGCACCAGCCGCGCGCCGCGAGCCCGTGGCAGAGCAGCATCAGGAACGACACGAAGGTCAGAGCTGCGCCGAAACCCATGCCGGCCTGGCGCGGGCCGGGAGACCCGAGGAGGGCGGCCAGCCAGGCGGCGTTCCAGCCGTTGAGACCGACCGCGAAGCCCTGCAGCGCGACGAGCGCGAGCCCGGCCGTCCCCGCCGCCGCGAGCCAACGCCCCGCGCTCTCGCGATCCGACGCGCCGAACAACGGTCGCGTCGCGGCGAGGAGCGGGAGCAGCGCCGGCAGCAGCCACCACGCCGGCCCGGTAAGCCCCAGCGCCAGCGCGCTCCCCGACGGCCCGAGCGGATAACCGGACAAGTTGTCGACGAGATACCAAGGCAGCAATGCGTAAGCGATCCAGCCGAGCGCCAGCCACGCGGTCGCGGCGCGTGTCATGACGCGCGCTCCCCTCCCCCTCGCGGGGAGGGGTCGGGGGTGGGGGGCGACATCCCAAGCGCAGCGAGAATCGTGTCGAGCACCACGTCGATGGAGGTCATCACCTCGCGGTTGCTGAAACGAAGGACGCGAAAACCTTTCGCCTCGAGCGTCCGCGTGCGTGCGGCATGAACCCTCTCCCCGAGGGGGAGAGGGTAGGGTGAGGGGGAACGCCGTATCCGGAGAGGGCGCTCCCCCTCACCGTCGCTCCGCTGACGCTGCGCTCGCCTCGTCGGCCAGTCCGCCGACGAGGCCCTCTCCCCACAAGGGAGAGGAGTTATCGAAGAGCGCCTAGCCATATGCGATAACCCTGCCGCAAGGGGGAGGGGAGCGCGCGTTGTCAGCGGCTATTTCGGCAGGTTCTTCACCTCGTTGTCCCATTTCGAGAGGAGGCGGCGACGCTCCTCGGACGAGCCGTATTTGCCGAAATCGAAGGTGATCAGCTTGATCTCGTCGAGCTTTGGGGCCTGCGGCGGGATCGGCGTGTTCTTGTTCGAGGGCACCTGGTACTGCTTGGTCTGCCCGCCGAGGACCTGCGCCGCCGGCGTTAGGGCCCAATCGTACCAGCGCTTGGCGCTGTCGAGGTTGCGCGCGCCCTTGACGATCGACATGGAGCCGATCTCGTAGCCGGTGCCCTCGCATGGCGCCACGACCTTCACGGGCGCGCCGTCGACCACCATGGTGATCATGTCGTGCATGAAGGTGATGCCGACCGCCGTCTCGCCGAGGGCCGTCGCCTTGGCCGGCGCGGCGCCCGACTTGGTGTATTGGTTGATGTTCTTGTGCAGGGCCTTGAGGTAATCGAAACCCTTCTGCTCGCCCATGAGCTGAACGATGGTGGCGAGCATCGTGTAGGACGTTCCGGAGGAGTTCGGATCGGCGACCTGCACCTCGTCGCGCAGCTTGGCGTCGAGAAGGTCGGCCCAGCATTTCGGCTCGGCGATCTTCTTCGCGGCGATCTCCTTGGTGTTGTAGCCGAAGCCGAGCGCGCCCGAATAGATGCCGACCGCGCGGTTCTTCGACTGCTCCCATTGCCGCACGGCCCAGTCCTGCAGGGCGTCCATGTTGGGAGACTTGTATTCGAGGGTCAGGGCCTCGTCCGCCGCCTGCATGTGCGGATCGCCGCTGCCGCCCCACCAGATGTCGCCGCGCGGATTGGCGCCCTCGGCCTTGACCTGCGCGTAGATTTCGCCCGAGCTCTTGCGCGTCATCGACACCTTGATGCCGGTGTCGCGCTCGAAGGCGGCGCTGGCGGCGCGGCACCATTCCTCGTTGACCGCGCAATAGACCACGAGCTGCCCTTGCGCCTGCGCGGCCGGCGAGACAGCGCCGATGGCGGACAGCGCCGCAGCGGCGCCGAGCGCATTCCGGAGCGTCCGGCTTGTCCTGACGATCATCGCATTCCTCCCTTTGTTGTTTTCTGTTGCATCTTCAGCGCCGAACCGGCGGTCCGTCAATGTCGTTGCGCTGCCGGGCGCAAACGTCCTTAAAGCGCCATGGCCCGTCCCAGGAGGTCCTTGAGGGACGGGGTGCAGGCGAGGATCGGGTTGCCTTGCCG
>DASQLE010000215.1:0-2122 GCA_035630175.1 Beijerinckiaceae bacterium | reverse complement strand
TCGAGATGGTTGGTCGGCTCGTCGAGGATCAGAAGAGCCGGCGGCTTCGGCCCGCCGAGCACGCAGGCAAGCCCCGCCCGCAGCAACTGCCCGCCGCTGAGAGTGGAGACGGATTGCAAAGCCGCGTCGGCCCGGAACATGAACCGGGCCAGCGCCGCCCGGCAGGCGTTCTCGTCCGCCTCCGGATTGATGCGGCGGAAATTGTCGCGGATCGAGATCGAAGGATCGAGCAGGCTCACCCGCTGGTCGAACAGCGCGAAATCGGTCATGACCCGCGCGCTCCCGCTCCAGGGCTGCAGCTGCCCGGTGATGAGGGCGAGCAGGGTCGTCTTGCCCGAACCGTTCGGCCCGACGATGGCGACGCGCTCCGGGCCGGCGATAGATAAGGAAAAGTCGCGCAGGATCGGCCGTTCCGGCTCGTAGCCGGCGCTGATGTCATCGATCGTGAGAACCATCCTGCCGGCCGGGAGGTTCGTCGGCGGCAGCACCACGGAAAACGGCTGCAGGATCTCGATGCGCTCGCGTGCGGAGGCGGCCTCGTCGAAAGCCTGCGCGCGGCGACGCGCGGCGAGGCGGGCGTTCCTGCCGCCCGTCTCCTCGCTGCGGGCCTTCAGCCCGTTCATGAGAATGCGCGGCATGTCGCCTTTGGCGCGCTTTCGTTTGGCCACACCGTCTTTGCGTGCCTTTCTCTCGGCGGTCTCCTGCGCTCTCCGGTCGATCTCGGCAACGCGCTTCTGGGCATCCGCCAGGTCGCGCCGTGTCGCCGCGAGTTCCAAGGCTTTGCGTTCGCGGTACGCACTCCAGTTGCCGCCATAGCGCGTGGCGCCGAGCGAGGTCAGTTCGACGATGGCATCCATGGTGTCGAGCAATTCCCGGTCGTGGCTGACGACGATCGCACCGCCGCGCCAGCTCGCAAGCAGGTCGATCAACGCCTCGCGGCCCTCCCGGTCGAGATTGTTGGTCGGCTCGTCGAGCAGCAGGAAATCGGGCTCCGCGAAGACGAGCGCGGCGAGAGCCGCGCGCGTGCTCTGCCCGCCCGACAGCGTGGACAGCGGCGTGTCCGGCTGCGCATCGAGGCCCACCTCGGCGAGAGCAGAGGCCATGCGGGCCTCCAGCGTCCAATCGGCGTTGGCCAGCTCCTCGGCCGAGGCTTTGCCGGCCTCGGCGCGGCGCAGCACCACCAGCGCATCGACGACGCCGAACAGGGAGGAGATGGTCTCCTCCGGGCCGACCTGAACGATCTGGCGCAGGAATCCCAGCCGTCCGCTGAGGGCGACGCTGCCGGAATGGGGCTGCAGCTCGCCGGAGATCAGCTTGAGAAGCGTGGTCTTGCCGACGCCGTTGCGGCCGACGAGCCCGGCCCGTTCCGGGCCGAAATTCAGGTCGAGATCGGAGAGAAGCGTGCGGCCCTCAGGCGTGGACCATGACAGATGAGACAATGTGATTGAGGCAGGCATGGATGTTCCCCGTGGCAAGGCAGATCGGCATTGCTGTCGGGTTGAAATCCATTGCGGCACACATCCTGTCGGAACCGGCGCCTCTCGGGCGCCGGTGCCTGATATACAAAGGCTTGCGCTCCGCCGCAAGGTTGCGGCGGGCGCCCTTCATGAAGGCAAGTGTCAAGCCGCCTTCTTCTGGTAATCCTTCACGTCCGAGAACCGGATCGCCTTGTAGCGGTCGACCTCGTATTGAAGGTTGAACTGGTTCGGCGCCATGAAGACCGGCGCCTCGTCGAGATCGCGCGCCATGGACGAAAGATGGCTCTCGATGAACTTGTCGAGCTCTTTGTGATCGTCCGCCGTGATCCAGCGGCAGATCGAGAACCGCGTCGGCTCGTAATCGATGGGCAGGCCGTATTCGGCGGAAAGCCGCTCTTTGAGCACGTCGAGCTGCAGCGCGCCGACGACGCCGACGATGGCGGGGGAGCCGTCCTGCGGCGAGAAGAGCTGGACGACGCCTTCCTCGGCCATCTGCTGCAGGGCTTCGCGCAGCTTCTTCGCCTTCATGGGGTCGCTGAGCTTGATGCGGCGCATGATCTCGGGCGCGAAGGAGGGCACGCCGTTGAAGGCGAGGTCCTCGCCCTCCGTCAGCGTGTCGCCGATGCGGAGCGTGCCGTGGTTCG
>DASQLE010000214.1:0-2498 GCA_035630175.1 Beijerinckiaceae bacterium | reverse complement strand
CGTTCGGCTTTCACCCGTTCGCGATCTTCCTGCATGGCGTCTTCCGCAACGCCCTGATCCCATACGTTACGATCATCGGCCTGCAGATCCGTTATATTCTCGGTGGTGTCGTCGTCATCGAGCGTATCTTCGGGGTTCCGGGGCTCGGCTCGTTGATGGTGGACGGCGCCTTCGCGCGCGATTATCCCGTCGTCCAGGCCTGCGCGATCGTGTTCCTCGTCATCGTGCTCAGCGTCAACCTCGCGGTCGATCTCGTCTGCACCGCGCTCGACCCGCGGCGGAGCCGTTAGCCGTGAAGCGCTTCAGCCTCGCCGCGCTGCTGCGCAACCGCACCGCACTCACCGGCGTGGTCGTCACTCTGTTCATGCTGGTCGCCGTGACGCTCGGCGCCGAGCTGATGCCGTATTCCGCCGTCGACATGGATTTCATCAACATCCTGGCGCCGCCGAGCTTCGAGCATCCGTTCGGCACCGATTCCTTCGGCCGCGACGTGCTCACGCGCGTTCTGTATGGCGGGCGCGTCTCGTTCGTCGTGAGCGGCTCGGGCGTCGCATTGGGGGCTGCGATTGGCGTCACGGTCGGTCTCGTGTCGGCCTGGTATGGGCGTTGGATCGACGGCACGCTGATGCGCGTGGTCGACCTCCTGTTCGCCTTCCCGAGCTTCGTGCTCGCCCTGTTCCTGATGGTGGTGCTCGGCTTCGGCGTGGTCAACGTCGCGATCGCCATCGCTCTCGTCTATTTTCCCTTGTTCGCGCGCCTTGCCCGCAATACGGCACTCCTCGTCAAGGAGGAGCCCTACATCCAGGCCGCACGCCTGATGGGGCAATCGACGCCGCGCATCCTGTTTCGCGAGATCCTGCCCAATATCGGCGCGCCCATCTTGGTGCAGGCGAGCGTCGGCGTCGCCTTCGGCGTCGTGATCGAGGCAGGCCTGAGCTTTCTCGGGCTCGGCGTGCAGCCGCCGACACCCTCGCTCGGTGTCATCATGGCGGACGGACGCGAATACTTTCAGCGCGGCCCATGGGTGCTGACCTTGTCGGGTCTGTTCATATCCGTCGCCCTCCTCGGCCTAAACCTGCTCGGCGACGGCCTGCGCGACCTCACTGACCCGCGCTTACGCGAGAGGATCGCGGCGTGACGCCGGCGCAGCCGCTCGTCGAGATCCGCAATCTCCAGGTACGCTTCCGCGCCGGAGACGGCGAGATCGAGGCGGTCCGCGGGATCGATCTCACCATCCGGCGGGGCGAGGTGCTGGGGGTGATCGGCGAGTCAGGGTCCGGCAAGACGGTCAGCATGACGGCGCTGCTGCGCCTCCTGCCGGACAACGCGCGGGTCTCCGCCGACGTCCTCGCCTTCGACGGCGAGCCGATCCTGGCACCGAGCGCGGAGGCCTTCCGCGCCTGGCGCGGGCGGCGGCTGGCCATGATCTTCCAGAACCCGGCCGGAGCGTTCAATCCGGCGAAGACGATCGGCTGGCATCTCGACCGCATCGTGCAGCGCCGCGTGGCCATCGGGCGCGCGGAGGGGGGCGAACCCGGAACGCCGGTGAGGTGGCTCGCGGAGGTCGGCATCCCGCAGCCTGAGCGCGTTCTGCGCCTTTACCCGCATCAGCTCTCCGGCGGCATGCAGCAGCGGGCTCTCATCGCCATGGTCGTGGCGCTCGAGCCGGACCTCATCATCGCCGACGAGCCGACCACGAACCTCGACAACATCGTTGAGCGCCAGATCCTCGATCTCTTCCGCGATCTGCGGAGGCGGCTGCGGTCGGCGATCGTCTTTATCACCCACGACATGACCGTCGCCGAGGCGCTCTGCGACGGCATCGCGGTGATGTATGCGGGCGAGGTCGTCGAAACGGGTCCGGCGGACGCGGTGTTCGCCGACCCGCTGCACCCTTACACGCGCGGGCTCGTGGAGACCTCGCAGGAGCTCGATCGCCCGACCGATCGCCTGCGCGAGATCCCCGGCGAGCTGCCGACCGCGGGCAAACGGCCGCAGGGTTGCCTGTTCGCGCCGCGCTGCGCGCATGTCCACGAGCGCTGCCTGCCGGCGCCGCCGCCCCTGATCGAGACGCGCGAGGGACGCTTCGTGCGTTGCGTGCTGTATGGATGAGCGCGCGCCCGTCCTCGAGATCGACCGGCTCGTCGTCGCCTTCCCGACGCGCGGCGTCGGCGCCTCCTTCCGAGCCGTGGACGAGGTGAGCTTCGCGCTCCACGCGGGCGAGGTTCTTGGCGTCGTTGGTGAGTCGGGCTCCGGCAAGACGACGCTCGGCAAGACGGTGCTGCGCCTCTACCGCCCCCGCGGCGGCCGCATGCTCTTCCAAGGCCGCGACATCGGCGCCATGGGCGAGTGGGCGCTGCGGCCCTTGCGCCGCAACATGCAGATGGTCTTCCAGGACCCGCTCTCGTCCTTCAACCCGCGCCAACGCATCGGCGACGCGTTGGCGCTTCCCTTGAGCTTGCACGGCATCGCCGCAGGCAGGCACCTCCGACCTGCCG
>DASQLE010000213.1:0-2637 GCA_035630175.1 Beijerinckiaceae bacterium | reverse complement strand
AGGGCGACCGGCCGCTCGCCACGATTCCGGGGGTCGTGCCCGGCCTCTACGACCGGCCGCAGGGCTGCCTGTTCGGTCCGCGCTGCGCCTACGCCACCGCGCATTCGCGCCGGGTGCGCCCGGACCTGCGTGCATGGCGGGGAGGGCAGATCCGCTGCCATTATCCGCTCGGCGACCCGGACCGCGCGGCGGCCATCGCGGCCGACAGCCCCGTCGGCGCCGAGGCCGCCCAATGAGCGCGCCCGTCGTCGAGGGCGAGGACCTCGTCCAAACCTACGAAATCGGGCGCGGCCTGTTCCGCCCGCCCGCCCGCCTGCAGGCGGTCGGCGGCGTCTCTTTCCGGATCGCTCCGGGAAAGACGCTCGCGGTCGTCGGCGAATCCGGCTGCGGCAAGTCCACGCTCGGCCGCATGGTGGCGCTGATCGAGAAGCCGAGTTCCGGCACGCTCCGGCTCGACGGCATCGACGCCGTGAACCCGCCGCCGGGCGAGGCGACGCGGCTCAGGCGCACGACGCAGCTCGTCTTCCAGAACCCCTACGGCTCCCTCAACCCGCGCAAGAAGGTCGGCACGATCCTGGAAGAGCCGCTCGCCATCAACACCCAGCTCGGCGGTGCCGAACGCGCCGCGAGGGCGCGCGACATGATGGCGAAGGTCGGCCTGCGGCCGGAGTATTACGGCCGCTACCCGCACATGTTCTCGGGCGGGCAGCGCCAGCGCATCGCCATCGCCCGCGCGCTGATGGTCGAGCCGAAGCTGGTCGTCGCCGACGAGCCGGTTTCGGCCCTGGACGTCTCGATCCAGGCGCAGGTGCTGAACCTCCTCGCCGACCTGCAGCGCGAGATGGGGCTCGCTTACCTGTTCATCTCGCACGATCTCGGCGTCGTCCGGCACATCGCCCACGACGTGCTCGTCATGTATCTCGGTCTTGCCGTGGAGCACGGCCCGAAGGAGGCGATCTTCGCCGGCGCGCTGCACCCCTACACGCAGGCGCTGCTCGCCTCGACGCCGGGCATCACGGGGGTCAGGAGGAAGCGCATCGTTCTGAAGGGCGAGCTGCCCTCGCCCCTCAATCCGCCGCGCGGCTGCGTGTTCTCGACCCGCTGCCCGACGGTGACGGAGCGCTGCCGGGTCGACCGCCCGCCGCTCCGCCCGCTCGCCGGGCGACTCGTCGCCTGCCATTACGCCGAGCAGTTCCTCAGCGCATGATCGATTCCATCAGCCGTCCTGCGTCTCGTCGAAATCGTCCGGCGTCTCGATCGGGCGCAGGTAGAGCACGATGTCGCCTTCCTCCTCGTCCTCGAAGCCGAGCGTTTCGGCATATTGCACGAAAGCGCGGATCTCCGCCGCGGAGGCCGCCCGGATGCGGAACGGATCGGCGCCGTTCCACAGCGGCCGGCCGTTGCTCTCCAGCGTGCGCAACTTTTCGGTGAACGCGGCGCTCGCGAAGAGAGCGTGAGCCTCGCTCTCGTTGCCCTTGGTGACGGCGACGGGAGCGCCGGCGACCTCCAGCGTGAACATGGGCGAGCCCGCGCCCGCGACAGCGGGACTTCGCATCGATCCGTCCTGTGCGGCCCGGTCCCGGCGCCGTCCCGCCAACGCGTAGGCGGCAGTTCCGGCAAGCGCGGCCGCACCGAGCAGCAGCAGCGGCAGGGCGCGCCGGCGGCGCGGCTCGCTCTCGGCCGGCGGGTAGAAGGCGGTGCCGGCCGAGCGCAGGAGGTGTTCGATCTCGTCGCGATGGAACTCGTCGGTGCGGACCAGGAGCTCGAACCGGCCCGCAAAGCGCTCGATATCGATCCGCTCGATACCATACTCGTCGAAGCCGCCGTCCTCGGCGAGCCGCTCCCGTGCCGCATAGGCGGCCGCCCAGGTCGGATACCTTTGGCTGACCGTGACGACGTTCCGCATCGCTCCCTCCTCGCGTAAACCCGCTCAGACAATTCGTGGCGGTCGCGCGGAGTTCCGGGGAGCGCGTTGGTCTCGGCGGTGGGGTCGAGCAGAGGCCGGCTGCGCGAATGAAGCGCGGCCGGGCCTCGGCGGCCGTTCAAAGCTGGTCGAGGTCGGGCATGCCTTCGCCGAACCAGTTCCGCTGCAGCAAGGCCTTGGCATCCTCGACAACCTGCGCATCGCCGCGCGCCTCGGCGGCGCGCAGCAATCCGGCGGCGGCCCAGCCGTTGTTGGGCGAGCGCTGGAGGGCCGTGCGGAACGCCGCCTCGGCCGCCTCGGCCTGCCCTTGCGCGAGGCGTGCTGCGCCGAGCGACTGCTGCACGGGATACGACCAGAAGGGCGGCTCCATATAGGGCAGCTTGTCTTGCGTCGCCGCGGCTTCGGCAAAGAGCTGAGCCGCCTGATCGTGATTGCCGGCGGCTTGCGCGATGCGCGCCTCGACGATCCGTTCGGCAATGGCAAGGACGTCGGGACCGGGAACGCCCTTCTCGGGCAGTGCGGCGATCCCGGGTGTCCGCGCCAGATCGCCGATGGCGGCGATTTCCGCCTGTGCCCGTTCGGCTTTGCCTTGCCGTGCGAAGGCCACCCCGCGCGCGTAATGCCACATCGGCCGGATAAACGGAAAGTCGTCGCCGGGAGGGGGCAGCGCCAGCACCGTTGCGGCCGGAGAGAAGCGCGCATGCGCGGCGTAG
>DASQLE010000212.1:0-3792 GCA_035630175.1 Beijerinckiaceae bacterium | reverse complement strand
GACGAGGCGTCGGTGGCGGCGATGGTCGAGGCGATCGTCGCCCGCTACGGGCGGCTCGACATCCTCGTCAACAATGCCGGCATCGGCGGCAACACGCCGTTCCTCGACATCAAGCCCGCGGAATGGAACCGCACGATCGCCATCAATCTCACGGGCGCCTTTCTGGTCGCGCAGGCGGCGGCGCGCGTCATGGCAGGGCAAGGCAGCGGCAAGATCGTCAACATCGCCTCGCTGTCCGGCCAGCGCGGCGGCCACGGCCGCGCCGCCTATGGCGCCGCCAAGGCCGGCCTCGAGCTCCTGACCAAGGTCATGGCCGTCGAGCTCGCTGAGCACGGCATCAACGTCAACAACATCGCGCCCGGCGCCATCGAGACCGAGATGGCGAAGTTCGCCCACGATGCGCCGACCCGCGCCGCCTACAACTACCTCATCCCGATGACGCGCTACGGCACGCCGGAGGAGATCGCCGACGCGGCCGTGTTCCTGTGCTCCGACGAGAGCCGCTACGTGCACGGCCACACGCTCAACGTGGACGGAGGTTTTCGCGCCGCCGGCCTCATGTTCCGCGCCGGCAAGACCGTCCCGTCCACCTAAAGCCAAACCCTGCAGGAGGAGATCATGCCCAAAGGTATCACGCGCCGCACCTTCACGGCCCTTGCGGGCGGCACCGCCATCACGGCGGCGCTGCCGATCGGCTACGCCCGCGCCGCCGAGCACACCTTCAAGATCGGCACCAACGTGCCGGCCACGCACCCGCTCAACGTCCACCTCACCAAGGCGGCCGAGCAGGTCAAGGCCGAGACGGGCGGCAAGTTTGA
The DNA here is from genome assembly GCA_035630175.1 of Beijerinckiaceae bacterium. Taxonomy (GTDB): domain Bacteria; phylum Pseudomonadota; class Alphaproteobacteria; order Rhizobiales; family Beijerinckiaceae; genus JAJKJG01. The sequence goes on along the minus strand of DASQLE010000212.1, from coordinate 2,974 downwards.
GCTGCAGCTCTTCCCCAACAACCAGCTCGGCGCCGATTCCGACATGCTGTCGCAGCTTCGCTCGGGAGCGCTGGAATGCTTCCTGAACTCGGGAGTCAACGTCTTGTCGACGATCATCCCGTCGGCGGCGATCTCCGGCGTCGGCTTCGCCTTCAAGGATTATCCGGACCTGTGGCGGGCGCTCGACGGCAAGCTCGGCGCGCATTTGCGGGCCCAGATCGGCAAAGGCGGCTTCGTGGTGCTCGACAAGATCTGGGACAACGGCTTCCGCATGGTCACCAACAGCGTCAAGCCGATCAATCATCCGGACGACCTGCGCGGCATGAAGATCAGGACGCCGGTGAGCGCCCTGTGGCTGTCGCTGTTCAAGTCGCTCGGCGCCGCGCCGACCGGGCTGAACTTCGCCGAGGTCTATTCCGCCCTGCAGACCAAGGTGGTCGACGGCCAGGAGAACCCGCCGGCGATCATCTCGGCGGCGAAGCTCTACGAGGTGCAGAAATTCTGCTCGGTCACGAACCACATGTGGGACGGCTGGTGGTTCCTGATCAACCGCCGTGCCTGGAGCCAGGTGCCGACCGGCATGCAGGAGACCGTCACGCGGATCATCAACGCGAACTGCATGACCCAGCGCGAGGACATCGCCCAGCAGAACATCGCGCTGCGCAAAGACCTCTCGGCCGCCGGTCTCCTCTTCAACGACGTCGACCCGAAGCCCTTCCGCGACAAGCTCTCGGAATCCGGCTACTACAAGGAGTGGAAGGGGAAATTCGGCGAGGACGCCTGGAGCCTGCTGGAGGAAGCCGGCGGCAAGCTGGCCTGAGCCACCGCCACGGACGGACCGGACGGCGATGGTGGCCGCCCGGGCCGCTTCCGCGATGAGCACGGGGAGGCGACTGCCGCTCGCAAGGCAGCCATAGCGGCGGGATGCGCGCCGGCACGGAAGAAGCAGCCCATGGACGACGTATTCGACTCCCATGCGCCCACCGCGGCGGCCGGCGTGATCGAGCCCGGCGTGCCGCACCGGTCGGTGCTCGGCTTCCTGATGCGCCCGATCGAGGCGATCGCGGCGGCGCTGCTGGTCGGCCTCATCGGGCTCGTGCTGACGAGCGTGTTCTGGCGCTACGTGCTCGGCTCGCCGATCACGGCCGCGGACGAGATCGCCTCCTTCATGTTCCTCTGGATCGTGATGTTCGGAGCGGTGATCGCCATCGACCGCAACGAGCATCTGCGGCTGGCGCTGCTCGTCAACGCCGCCCGGCCGCGCACGCGGCGCATCCTCGAAGCGGTCGGCCTCCTGATCATGGCGACGTTCCTCGCCGCGCTCCTGCCCTCGGCGATCGAGCACACCTATTTCGAGATGGACGTCATCTCGCCGGCGCTCGAGATCTCGACGGCCTGGCGGGTCGCCGGCATCCCCCTCGGCATCACCCTGATGCTGATCGCGTTGGCCGCGAAGCTGCGCCGCGAGACGAGCCTCCAGGACGCACTGGTCGGCGCCGCCATCGTCGCCGCCGCCGTCGCGGCCTTGTGGCTGATGACGCCCGTCTTCGCCCAGCTCGGCAAGGCCAACATCCTCGTGCTGCTGGTCGGCGTGATCGCCATCTGCCTCGCCATCGGCGTGCCGATCGGCTTCTGCTTCGGCGCCGGGGCCCTCGCGTTCCTGATGTTCTCGACGAAGCTGCCGCTGACGGTGATCGTCGGCCGCATGGACGAGGGCATGTCGAGCCTCATCCTCCTGTCGGTGCCGGTCTTCGTGCTGCTCGGCTGCATCCTCGACGCGACCGGCATGGGCAAGGCCATCGTCGATTTCCTGGGCTCGCTGCTGGGGCATGTGCGCGCCGGCATGGCCTACGTCATGCTCGGCTCGCTCTATCTCGTCTCCGGCATCTCGGGCTCGAAGGTCTCCGACATGGCGACGGTGGCGCCGGCTTTGTTCCCAGAGATGAAGCGGCGCGGCAACAAGCCGGAGGAGATGGTGGCGCTGCTGGGCACGGGCGCGATCATGGCCGACACCGTTCCCCCCAGCATCGTCCTGATCGTGATCGGCTCGGTGGCCGGCATCTCGATCGCGGCCCTGTTCGCGAGCGGCTTCATCGTCGCCTTGTTCCTTCTGATCATCCTCGCGGTCGCGGCGCGCTGGAAGGCTGCGTCCGAGAGTCTCGCCGGCGTCCGCCGCGCGCCGATGAACGTGGTCGGCAAGGCGCTCCTGTTCGCGGCGCCGGCGCTCGTCCTGCCGTTCCTCGTGCGCGGCGCGGTGACGGAGGGCGTCGCCACCGCGACCGAGGTCTCGACGATCGCGGTGCTCTACGCGCTCATCGCCGGCATGGTGCTGTACGGCGGCATCCGCGCGCGCGACATGTATCGCATGCTGATCGAGACGGCCGCCATGACGGGCGCCATCCTGATCATCCTCGGCACCGCCTCGGCCGCCGCCTGGGCGCTGACGCAGACCGGCTTCGCGCAATATCTCGCCGCCGTGATGAAGGGCCTGCCGGGCGGCTGGGTCGTCTATATGGGGGTGACGGTCGCGACCTTCCTCGTGCTCGGCTGCCTGCTCGAGGGATTGCCGGCGATCGTGCTGCTGGCGCCGCTGATGTTTCCGATCGCCCGGGATCTCGGCATCGACAGCGTCCATTACGCCATGGTGGTGGTCGTCTCGATGAATATCGGGCTGTTCGCGCCGCCGATCGGCATCGGCTATTACATCGCCTGCTCGATCGGCAAGGTGGCGCCGGACGCGGCCATGGGCACGATCTGGTACTATCTGGCCGCCTTGGTGCTGGGGCTCGTGGCGATCGCGCTCGTGCCGGCCATCTCGATCGGGCTCATCTGATCGCAACAGGCGGACGATGCTCGCGGGATGCCGGGCCTGCATCATCCGGTTTCGGGTTGATTGCTTGCCAATCGTCATGTCGGGCCGCGGCCAACGGGTCGTGGAATGACAGCCGAACCAACGACGCGGAAACGATACAAG
>DASQLE010000211.1:0-2039 GCA_035630175.1 Beijerinckiaceae bacterium | reverse complement strand
TCGCCGCCGTGCGGATGGGCATCAACCCGGCCTCGACGCACTACGCCTCCGGCCCGCTGCCGCTGCCGCCGATCTACGGCGACAACGTCGTCATCAAGTGTTACGGCGGCAAGTGCCGGGGCGGCTCGCCGAACCTCGTCGAGGCGACGCTGCGCTCCGACAACACCGTCTACGTGCGCCTGGCGATGGACATCGGCCCGAAGAAGGTCGTGCAGGCGGCCAAGGATCTCGGCATCACGTCCAAGCTCGACGCCTACCCGTCCGAGACGCTCGGCGGCCTCGAGCGCTGTTGCTCGCCGCTGGAGATGGCCAACGCCTACGCGACGATCGCTTCCGGCGGCTGGCGCAACAAGCCTAAGGCGATCACCGAGGTGAGCTTCCCCGACGGCAAGGTCGACGATCTCTCCAAGCCGCAGCGCCACAGGGCCTTTGACTCCGCGGCGATGTTCGAGGTGACGAAGATCCTCGAGCAGAACATCAAGTCGGGCACCGGCACGCGCGCGGCGATCGGCTGCCCGGCGGGCGGCTAGACCGGCACGACCGACGAGAACTCCGATGCCTGGTTCGCCGGCTTCACGCCGAAGCTGTCGACGGCGGTGTGGGTCGGCTTCCCGAAGGGCCGCATCCCGATGGGCAACCTCTTCGGCGGCCGGCCGGTCGACGGCGGCACGTTCCCGGCGCAGATCTGGGGCCGCTACATGAAGCTCGCCAAGCGCAAGTACTGCGGCAAGTTCCCCAAGCCGAACCACGCCTTCAAGACGAAGTCCTTCAAGGGCAAGTTCTCAAGTCAGGCGCTCTCCAATCCGGGACCGGTCGATTCCTCGATCGACCCCGCGACCGGCAAGCCCAAGGCCGAGACGCAGGCGACGCCGGCCAAGCCCCCGGGCGGCGCGACCCCAGGCCAGCCGCCGGCTGCGCCCCCGCCGCCACCCCCGCCGGCGACCGGCGGCGGCAACTTCGACCCCGACCTCTATGACCCCAACGCGACCGACCAGCCGCCGCAGGACCTCGACGACACGCCGCGCGACACGAGCCCGCCCTGATCGGCGCGCAGCACGCTGCTACCGTTGCAGCCAAATGGCCAAGGAAGAGAAAGTCGAATTCGAGGGCGAAGTCATCGAAGCCCTGCCTAACGCGATGTTTCGCGTGAAGCTTGACAACGAGCACGTCGTGCTCGGTCACGTCGCGGGCAAGATGCGCCGCTTCCGCATCCGCATCCTTCCCGGCGATCGGGTCCGTTGCGAGCTGTCACCGTACGACCTCGATCGCGCAAGAATCGTCTACCGCCACCGCTGAGCTCCTAGCACCGCCGGTCCGGTCCGGCCGGCCACAAGCGCATGGATGAATTCGACCTCATCGGCGCGATGCGGGAGCGCTTCGGCGCGCCGCCCGAGCGCGTGCTCGTCGGCAGCGGCGACGACGCAGCCGTCGTGCGCGCACGAGCGCTGTCGGTGACCTCGACCGACGCGATGGTCGACGGCGTGCATTTTCGCCTCGGCGCGACGGCGAGCGCCGCCGACGCCGGCCACCGCGCGCTCGCGGCCGCGCTGTCGGACCTCGCCGCGATGGGCGCGCAGCCGGGCGAGGCGTACGTCGTGCTCGGCATGCCGGAGGGCTTCGGTGCTGACGCAGCGCTTGAGCTCGCCGATGCGATGGCGGCGCTCGCGCAGCGCTGCGGCGTCGCGCTGATCGGCGGCGACGTCACGTCGGCGCCGGTGTTGATGCTCGCGGTGACCGTCGTCGGCTGGGCCGACAATCGGCGCGAGCTCGTGTGCCGCGACGGCGCGCGGCCCGGCGACCTCGTCGGCGTCACCGGGACGCTCGGCGCGTCGGGCGCGGGCCTGGCGATCCTCGACGGCCGCGCGCACGGGCCCGCGGCGCTGACGCTGCGCCACCTGCGCCCCGAGCCGCGCCTGGCGCAGGGCTCGGCGCTGGCGCGGGCCGGAGCGCACGCGATGATCGACCTCTCCGACGGCCTCGCCTCCGACGCCTGGCACGTCGCGCGCGCAAGCGCCGTCGCGATCGAGATCGACCTGGAC
>DASQLE010000210.1:0-5354 GCA_035630175.1 Beijerinckiaceae bacterium | reverse complement strand
GCGGTGCTGCGCGCCATCCTGCGCGCCGGCGCCTACGAGCTCATGTTCCGTAAGGACGTGCCCGCCCGCGTGGCGATCTCGGAATATGTGGAGGTCGCCCACAGCTTCTATTCCGAGGACGAGCCGGGCCTCGTCAACGCCGTCCTCGACGCGCTCGCCCGCGACGTGCGTGGCAACGAGCTCGGCGAGCGCCGCGCCGCCCGCTCCGGCCGGTAGCTGGAAACTTTCCTCATCCTGAGGTGCGAAGCCCGCAAGGGCTGAGCCTCGAAGGACGCACGGCCGTTGTGCGTGCTTCGAGGCCACCGCATGGCGGCGGCACCTCAGCATGAGGCCGGTGAGGGCTCGACAGGTGTAGCTCGGCGCGCGACATCTGCATGCATGGAACGATTTCCTCAGCGCCCCTCCGAGGATGAACTGATCGCCCGGTTCTTCGCGCCCGTGGCGGGCAAGGGCGGCCTCGGCTTGAAGGACGACGCCGCTTGCCTTCGGCCGGCGCCGGGGCACGACCTCGTTCTCACGGTCGACGGGCTGACGGCCGGCATCCACTTCCTCGCCGACGACCGGCCGCAATCGATCGCCCGCAAGGCGCTCGCCGTGAACGTCTCGGACCTTGCCGCCAAGGCGGCGGAGCCGAGCGGGTTCCTGCTCACCCTGGCCCTGCCGGACGACTGGACGGAGGCGTGGCTGGCCAGCTTCGCCGAGGGGCTGGCGGAGGCGGCCGACACCTTCCGCTGCCCCTTGCTGGGCGGCGACACGGTGCGGGCGAACGGCCCCTTGTGGCTGTCGGTCACGGCGCTCGGGCAGGTCGCGGCGGGGCGCATGGTGCCGCGCGGCGGCGCGCAGCCCGGGGACCGCCTCTGCGTGACCGGAACAATCGGGGACGCGGCGCTTGGCCTCGCGCTCCGGCGCGGCGAGCGCCCGGCCTGGGCCGCGCGCCTGAACCCCGACGAGCAGCAGGCTCTCGTCGATCGCTACCTGCATCCGCGCCCGCGCCTCGCCGTCGCGGCCGCGCTCGGCCAGCACGCCAAGGCGGCGATGGACGTGTCGGACGGGCTCGCCGGCGATCTCGCCAAGATGATGCGCGCCGGCGGCACCACCGCGATGATCGATGTCGCCGCGATCCCTCTCTCGCCCGCCGCGCGGGCGGCGCTGGCCGGCGACCCGGATCTCATCGAGCGCCTGGTGACCGGAGGCGACGATTACGAGATCCTGTGCGCCGTGCCCGAGGAGCGGCTCGGGCCGTTTCTGGCGGAGGCGGCGTCGGTCGGCGTCGCCGCGGTAGCGATCGGCACCGTTGGAGGCGGCGAGGGGCTGCCGGTCTTCCGCGACGGGGCCCGCGAGCGCCGCTACGAGCAGGGCTCCTTCAGCCACTTTTAGGCGGCATGCGGCTGCTAACCGTCCCGCATGAAAAAGGTGCGCGCATTGCCGCCCAAACCGGCACAGCGCGTTGCGCTCCCAAGGAAAGTTTGGCAGTAGGGCGGCATCTCTCGGGCTGGGCCACGGCGAGGAGCGCTCCCGCGCGCTTGCCGTTTCGCCTCGCCAAATCCCCAAGCAAGGACGAGTAATGACCGCACTCCTTTTGATCATCCTGGGCGGCGCGCTGTCGATCGCTTACGGCCTGTGGGCCATCAACGACGTCATGAAGCGCGATGCCGGCACGCAGCGCATGCAGGAAATCTCCGGAGCGGTCGCCGAAGGCGCGCAAGCCTTTCTTCGCCGCCAATACATGACGATCGGCGCGGTCGGGATCGTCTTGTTCGTGCTCCTCGCCTATTTCCTCGGCCTGTGGGTCGCGATCGGGTTCCTGATCGGCGCCGTGCTGTCGGGCGCGGCCGGCTTCATCGGCATGAACGTGTCCGTGCGCGCCAATGTCCGCACCGCGCAGGCGGCGACCATGTCGCTCGGCGGCGGCCTCGACGTCGCCTTCAAGTCCGGCGCCGTCACGGGCATGCTGGTCGCCGGCCTCGCCCTTCTCGGCGTCGCCGGCTACTTCCTCGTCCTGACGCGCTTCGCCGGCTTCGCCCCGTCCAGCCGCACGGTCGTCGACGCGCTCGTGGCGCTCGGCTTCGGCGCCTCGCTGATCTCGATCTTCGCCCGTCTCGGCGGCGGCATCTTCACCAAGGGCGCCGACGTCGGCGGCGATCTCGTCGGCAAGGTCGAGGCCGGCATCCCGGAAGACGACCCGCGCAACCCGGCCACCATCGCCGACAACGTCGGCGACAACGTCGGCGATTGCGCCGGCATGGCGGCCGACCTGTTCGAGACCTATGCGGTGACGGTGGTCGCCACCATGGTGCTGGCGGCCATCTTCTTCGCCGGCCAGCCGGTTCTCGAGACGATGCTGATCTATCCCCTCGCCATCGGCGCGGCTTGCATCGTCACGTCCATCGCCGGCACCTTCTTCGTCAAGCTCGGTCAGAACCAGTCGATCATGGGCGCGCTCTACAAGGGCCTCATCGCCACGGGCGTGCTCTCGGTCGTGGCGATCGCGATCGTCAACGTGCTGCTGTTCGGCACCGGCGGACAAACGTTCACGGCCGGCGGGGCGACCTTCACGTCGTGGTCGCTGTTCTGGTGCGCGGTGGCCGGCCTCGTCATCACGGCCCTCATCGTCGTCATCACCGAATACTACACGGGCACCAACTTCCGCCCCGTGAAGTCGATCGCGGCCTCGTCGGTGACGGGACACGGCACGAACGTCATCCAGGGGCTCGCCGTGTCGCTCGAGGCGACGGCGCTGCCGGCGCTCGTCATCGTCGCCGGCATCATCGTGACCTACTCGCTCGCGGGCCTGTTCGGCATCGCCATCGCGGTGACGGCCATGCTGGCGCTGGCCGGCTTCATCGTGGCGCTCGACGCCTTCGGGCCGGTCACCGACAATGCCGGCGGCATCGCCGAGATGGCGGGGCTGCCGAAGGAGGTGCGCCGCTCGACGGACGCTCTCGACGCCGTCGGCAACACCACCAAGGCGGTGACGAAGGGCTACGCCATCGGCTCGGCCGGCCTCGGCGCGCTCGTGCTCTTCGCCGCCTACACGTCCGACCTCAACTTCTTCATCACCGAGGCCAATCGCGCCGGCTCCACGACCTACCAGTATTTCCGCGGCGTGACGGTCGATTTCTCGCTGTCCAATCCGTACGTGGTGGTCGGGCTCCTGCTCGGCGGCCTCATCCCCTACCTGTTCGGCGGCATCGCCATGACGGCGGTCGGCCGCGCCGCGAGCGCCGTGGTCGAGGAGGTGCGCCGCCAGTTCCGCGAGAAGCCCGGCATCATGGAGGGGCGCGACCGGCCCGATTACGGCCGCGCCGTCGACATGCTGACGCGCGCCGCGATCAAGGAGATGATCGTCCCGTCCCTGCTGCCGGTGCTGTCGCCGATCGTGCTCTACTTCGTCATCTACTGGATCGCCGGCAAGAACCAGGCCTTCGCGGCGGTCGGCGCCATGCTGCTCGGCGTCATCCTGACCGGCCTCTACGTCGCCGTGTCGATGACCTCGGGCGGCGGCGCCTGGGACAACGCCAAGAAATACATCGAGGACGGCCATTACGGCGGCAAGGGCTCGGACGCCCACAAGGCGGCCGTCACCGGCGACACCGTCGGCGACCCCTACAAGGACACCGCCGGCCCGGCCGTGAACCCGGCCATCAAGATCACCAACATCATCGCCCTCCTGCTGCTCGCCATCCTGGCGCATAACTGAACGAGGCTAGCCGAATGAAAAAGCCCCGCGTCGCCGCGGGGCTTTTTTCTTTGCCGGTTGCGGCTGCGCCCCGATCAGAACGGGTTGAGCGAGCCGATGCCGCGGAACAGGGCGCCGACGAAGTTCTGGTCCTGGCCGCTCGAGGGCGTCGTCCGGCTGATGAAATCGAACACCTTGCCGTCCTGCACGCCGTAGAGGGCGACGCGCTCGACCTTGAAGCCCTTGTCGAAATAGACCGCCAGCACCCGCTGGTCGGTCTGCGCCTCGCCCATGAAGGCGACCCGGCGCCGCGAGGTCTGGCTGATATAGTACCAGCTCTTGTTGCCGACGGTCGAAACGGTCGATGGCGTGCCGAGGGTCTGCAGGACCTGGTCGGCGTTCATGCCGGTCTTGACCCCTTGGACCGCCCGCTCGTCGAGGAGATAGCCGCGCTGGAACTCTTCGCCGATGGAGCAGGCGCCTGCCGACAATCCGAGCGAGGCGGCGAGCGCCAGACGGACGAGAGTTGTTGAGAGGCCACGCGCCATGCGATTTGATCCGAGGTTGAGGTGCGGCGCCGAGGACCTTGCGCCGGGCGAACGGGATGCCGTACCGCGTGGTCGTGGCTTTGACAAGGCAGGGGCGCACGCCCGCGATGACCGTCCTCGGCTTCTTCCGAAAAGATCCGCGCCGTGAGGCAATCGAGACACTATATGGGCGGATCGCCGCCGCCTCCCGGGAGCCGGGCCTTTATCTCGACCTCGGCGTCCCCGACACAGTGGAGGGGCGTTTCGAGGCGGTCACCCTGCACGTGATCCTCGTCCTCAGGCGCCTGGGAGGGCTGCCCGGCCCTGCCGACGAGGTCGCCCAGGACCTGGTCGATTGCTTCTTTCGCCACCTCGACGCCTCGCTCCGCGAGCTCGCGGTGGGCGACCTCGCCGTCCCGAAGCGCATGAACAAGCTGGGCGAGGCGTTTGCCGGCCGCTCCTTGGCCTATCGCAACGCCCTCGAGTCCGGCGGCGACGCTCTCCCGGCGGCGCTCGGCCGCAATGTCCTCGGGAGCGCCGAACCGGCGCACGCCCTTGCGGGTTACGTGCGGGCCTCCGTCGCGGCGCTGGCGGCGCAGAGCCTCGACGACCTGCTGAACGAGGGACCGCGCTTCGCTCCGCGGGGCGTCCGTCAAGAAGGAGTTTGCCCATGAGCACGGACGCCGCGGGACCTTTGTCGCGGCCGGTCGCCGTGGCCGACATCCTGCCCGACAGCCTCGACGTCGCGGTCGAGGCGAGCGCGGAGGAGCGCGAAGCCCTGGCCCATGCCTTCAAGCTGCCGGCGATCCACTCCCTGACCGGCCGTTTCAACCTCTCGGGCACGCGCGACCGCGTCCACGTCACAGGCCAGGTGGACGCGGCGATCGAGCAGATTTGCGTCGTCACGCTCGATCCGTTCGCGAACGAGGTGCACGAGGCCGTGGAGGTCGACTTCGCGGCGGCTGGCGCGACCCCGCCGCAAGGTGAGGACCCGCCGGACGCGATCGTCGACGGAGCTATCGACCTCGGCGCCCTCACGGTGGAATTCCTGGCGCTCGGGCTCGATCCGCACCCGCGCAAGCCGGATGCCGATTTCCGTTTCGAGGCGTCGGACGAGCCGCCGCCTTCGCCCTTTGCCGTCCTGGACA
>DASQLE010000209.1:0-5236 GCA_035630175.1 Beijerinckiaceae bacterium | reverse complement strand
GGCCTTCGCCGACATCGTCAAGATCGGCGGCGAGCGCTTGCCCGTCCCGCTCGTGCGCGCGCTCGGGCTCGTGAAACAAGCCGCGGCGCTCGTGAACAAGGACCTCGGCCAGCTCGAGCCCCGCGTCGCCGAAGCGGTCGCGGCCGCGGCGGCGGAGGTGGTGCAGGGGAAATACGACGACGAGTTCCCTCTGGTGATCTGGCAGACGGGCTCCGGAACCCAGTCGAACATGAACGCCAACGAGGTCATCGCCAGCCTCGCCAACGAGCGGCTCGGGGGCCAGCGCGGCGGCAAGTCGCCGGTGCATCCGAACGACCACGTCAACAACGGCCAGTCGTCCAACGACTCCTTCCCCACCGCCATGCACATCGCCGCGGCGCGGGAGATCAACGACCGGCTCCTGCCCGCGCTCCGCCACCTGCATCGCGCCCTCGACGACAAGGCGCGGGCCTTCGCCGACATCGTCAAGATCGGCCGCACGCATCTGCAGGACGCCACGCCGGTCACCCTCGGCCAGGAATTTTCCGGCTACGCGGCGCAGGTCGCCCTCGGCATCGGCCGCATCGAGGCGACGCTGCCCGGCATCTACGCTCTCGCGCAGGGCGGAACGGCCGTGGGCACGGGCCTCAACGCGCATCCGAAATTCGCGGACGGCTTCGCCAGGAAGGTCGCGGAGCTGACCGGCTTGCCCTTCACGTCGGCCGACAACAAGTTCGAAGCCCTCGCCTCGCACGACGCCCTCGTCTTCGCCCACGGAGCGCTGACGAGCCTCGCCGCCGGCCTGTTCAAGATCGCCAACGACATCCGCCTGATGGGCTCGGGGCCGCGTTCGGGGCTCGGCGAGATTAGCCTGCCCGAGAACGAGCCCGGCTCCTCGATCATGCCCGGCAAGGTCAACCCGACGCAGGCCGAAGCCATGACCATGGTGTGCGCGCAGGTGATGGGCAACGGCGCCACCGTCGCCTTCGCCGGCAGCCAGGGCCATTTCGAGCTCAACGTCTTCAAGCCGGTCATCGCCAGTGCGGCGCTGCAATCGATCCGCCTCATCGCCGACGCCTGCGTCAGCTTCGCCGACAATTGCGTCGTCGGCATCGAGCCGAACCACGAGCGCCTCGGCGACCTCCTGCAGCGCTCGCTCATGCTGGTGACGGCGCTCGCGCCCAAGATCGGCTACGACAAGGCGGCGGCCATCGCCAAGGCAGCGCACAAGAACGGCACGACCCTCAAGGAGGAGGCGATCCGCTCCGGCCATGTCACGGCCGAAGATTTCGACGCCGTCGTCCGCCCGGAAACCATGCTGGCGCCGGGGTAGGAGTCAGCGACGAACCGAGACAAGGCTGCGCCATGGGTCGATCTGCAGCTTGGCTCCTAGCGCTGGCTGCCGTCGCGATGCTGGCGCCGTGCAGAGCCGTCGCGAGCGATGCCGTTTGGAATGCTCTAAACGCTGGCGGCGTGGTTGCGCTGATGCGGCACGCGCGGGCGCCCGGCACGGGCGATCCGGCAAACTTCCGGCTCGACGATTGCGCGACGCAGCGCAACTTGTCCGAGACCGGGCGCGTACAAGCGCGTCGCATCGGCGAGGCGTTTAGTAAGCGCGGCGTCCGCGTCGACAGCGTCCTCTCGAGCGCTTGGTGCCGGTCACGCGAGACGGCGCAGCTCGCCTTCGGACAGGCCGACGTGTTCGCGCCGCTCAACTCCTTCTTCGGGCAGGGACGGCAGGAGGCCGAGCAGACGCGCCAAGCCGCGGCTGCGATCGCCGCTTGGCGCGGCCCCGGCGTGCTCGCGCTCGTGACGCATCAGGTCAACATCACTGCGCTAACGCGCGCGTTTCCCGACGAGGGCGAGATCCTGGTGCTGCAGCCCGACGGCAGCGGCTTCGCGCTCTTGGGCAAGATCACCGCAATCGTCCCGTAATCCCGTGCATTGCCACCATTCGACGACAAGCTTGGAACCGAAGCAGGTAAGACACCTTGTCCAACACCACGAGTACGCACAAACTACGCGCATGAACCGACCCATCGCTGCCCCTTGCAAGCCGGTAAAGCTGTCGCTTGACGCCAGCGTCGTGGCCAAAGCCGAAGCACTCGGCCTTAACCTCTCACGCATCATGGAAGAGGCTTTGCGCAGCCGCATCCGTGAGGAGAAGGTGCGCCGCTGGCAGGCGGATCGCGCGGAAGCCGTCCGCCTATCCAACGAAGAGCTTGGGAAGAACGGCCTTTGGTCCGACGAGCATCGGCTGTTCTGAATGGATCATTTCAACTTCTGCGTGATCGCCGTCGATCGTCTGACGGCAGTGGCACTCGGTGGCATCGACAAGCCGATCGGTTCGGCCGCCGCACAGCGCGATCCTATCATCGCCGCCATCGATCTTCTCTTCACCGGATATTGAGCCATGGCCGAGATCATCAACCTCCGCAAAGCCCGCAAGGCCAAGGCGCGCGCCGACAAGGAGGCCGAAGCGGCCGAGAACCGGGCCAAATTCGGCCAGCCCAAGGAGGAGCGGACTCAAAGCGAGGCCGCGAAGGAATTGCTCGACCGCAAGCTCGATGCCCATCGCCGCGACGACGGCGAGACGGAATGAGCAACGCCTCCGGCATCGTCAAGCGCTCCGTATCGATCGCCGGCCATCGCACCAGCGTCTCGCTTGAGGCGCCGTTCTGGGACGCGCTCAAGGAGATCGCGCACGCCCGCAATGCTTCGGTGCAGCAGCTCATCGGCTCCATCGATGCCGGCCGCGGCGGGCAGAACCTGTCCTCGGCGGTGCGCGTCTTCGTGCTCGCCGCGATGCGGCGGAGGGCCTGACGCGCGCCGGCAAGGGCCGACGATTCAGCCCGGCGGCTGAACTTGCGGGGCCGGCCGGATGTCGATGGGCGGCGGATTCGGCAAGGCGCGCGCCCGCTCCTCCTGTTGCTGCCTGAGGCGCACCTGGCGGGCGGCTTCTTCCCGCCGGGCTGCCTCTTCGGCGGCGCGCTTGCGTGCGGCTTCCTCGGCAGCCTGGCGGGCAGCGGCCTCTTCGGCGCGGCGCGCGGCTTCTTCGGCGCGGCGCGCGGCTTCTTCGGCCTCCCGCCTGGCCCGCTCGCGGGCGCGCTCCATGTCGCGGCGCTGATTGAGCCGGGCGCGCTCGCTGATGTCCGCCTCGAAGGCCTCGATCTTCTCCAATTCGCGCTGCAGCACGACGGCGGCGAGGCCGTTGACCAAGGGCCCGACCTCGATCTCGCGCCCCGGCTTGCCGACGGGACCGCGCCAGCCGACGACGATGAAGGGCGGCGCACCGGTCCAGCTCTTCGGGGCGGATCGGGCCGTCAGCGTGCCGCGCGCCTCGAGGTTGAGCGTTTTCAGATCGAGCGAGGCGCCGCCTTGCCAGGCGCCGTCGTCGGCTGGAGCGCTCAGCGGGTTGAGGCGCAGCACGCCGCCGACGAGGGTCGCCGGCACGGCCACGTCGCGCGCCCGCAACGGGCCCCGGTTCAGTTCCTCCGCCACCACGGCTTCGAGGCGCCCGGTGCCGAGCGGGTCGCCGTCGCGCAAGATGCGCGCGAGGCCGCGCTCGATGCCGGCCGGATCGGCATTGGCGATGTCGAGCCTGTCGAAGCGGAGATCGCCGGCCCCGGCGAGGTTTGCGACCAGGGCGGACATGGTCTCGCCCGAGGCGCCGAACTTCAGCTTGCCAGCGACCTGCGCCTCGAAAGGCGAGGCAAGGCCGAGCCGCGTCAGGCTCACGTTCTCGATCGAGCCCTCGCCGACGAGGGCGGCCAAAGTCCCCTGCCGCGACAGCGACAGGGTGCCCGCGAGCTGTCCGCCGGCGAGGCCGGTCTTCAGGTCGCGCACCGCAAGCCCCTCGCCCGTGACCGCGAGGGTGAAGGCCGCATTCTCGCCGATCAGGTCGCGCCCGAGCTGCAGGCGTCCGACCTTAAAGGCCGCCTGGCCGCCGCTGATGATGCGGGCGGTCTGGCCGAAGCGCGCGCTCGACCAGACCGAGGTGGCGCGCGGATCGGGCGGAGCGTTCAACGCGAACGCGGCCGCGACCCAGGGCAGCGACAGCCGCTCCACCTCGACGGTGCCGCTCACGTCGGAGCGCGTCCGGGCCGAGAGGCGCACCTGAACGGCCGCATCGGCGATCTTGCCGCCGGCGCTGACGAGCGTGGCGTCGCGTTCGCGGCCGAGCGCGATCTTGAGCTGCACCGGGATCGGCGGCTCGACGCCGGCGCCGTCGCCGAGGAGCACGAGGAACGGCGTCACGTCGGCGGCGGCGACGTCGATCTCGCCGCTATCGACGACCTCGTCGCCGCCGGCGAGCCCGATCGGCCGGGTCGTCTTGACGGCGACCCCGCCGACGTCGCCGGACACGGTGACGTTGAAATTGCCCGACGGCACGCGCACGCCGCGCAGATCGAGGCGCGACGGCCGGCGCAGGACCGGCACGGCCGGACGGTCGACCCAGATGCCCGTATTGGCGGTCGCCAGCGTGACGTTGAGGTTCTCGGTGAAGCCGTCCGCCGACAGGACCTCGGCCTCGAACAGGCCGCCGGCGGCGGTGCCGCGCGCGGTGGTCCGGAGGCGCAGCCCGGTCGAGCGCTGGCTCGGGGCCGCCCGCTCGGCGACCACGTCCACGCTCAGATCGCCCTGGCGGAGAAAGGGCGGCACCAGCTTGGAGACGCCGCCGATCCAAACGGTGCCGATCAGATCGACGAGCGGCGCGGCGCGCTCGGCCGTGACGCGGCCCTCGATGCGGCCCGACCCGTCCGGTTCGATGCGGCCTCGGACCTGCGCGTTGGCGCCGGCGAGATCGGTGACCTCGAGGTTTTCGACGACGAGCGCCGGCGCGTCCGAGAGGATGCGCGCGGCGATGCGGCCGGCGCCCCGGCTCGCCCCGTGGCGCACATCCCTGGCGTCGAGGATGAGGCCGAGATCGAGGTTCTGCGTGCCCTCGAACAGGCTGCTCATCTGCGGCAGCCGGGCGAGGTCGAGGCCCTGGACAGCGACCTGCGCCTCGAGCTTGCCGCGCGCCGATTGTTCGGGCGCCGTGAAGCGCACGTTGCCCGTGAGCGTCGTCTCGCCGAGCTTGAACCGTGCATTGCGGAACGACGTGATCGGCGCAGCGTGGACGATGTCCGCCGCCATCTCCAGGGGCCGGCCGTCGAGCACGTCGAGGAAGGAGCTCGACACCTTGAGCTTGCCGAGATAGCGCGCGAAGCGGTCGGACGCCGCCGCCGCCAGGGCGACGCGGCCGCTGCCGCCG
>DASQLE010000208.1:0-2133 GCA_035630175.1 Beijerinckiaceae bacterium | reverse complement strand
CACGTCGCCGCCGATCCAATCGAGCCCGGCGGTGGTCTCGTATTCGAGGCCGCGCGTCGCCATGAGCTGCATGCCGACGCAGATGCCGAAAAAGGGACGGCCACGCCCGCGCACAGCTTCGGTCATGGCTTCGACGAGGCCGGGGATGGCGTCGAGGCCGCGCCGGCAATCGGCGAAGGCGCCGACACCCGGCAGGACGATGCGGTCCGCCCGGCCGACCGCCTCCGGATCGGACGTGACGAGGACGCTCTCGTCGATCCCCGCCTCGCGCGCGGCGCGCTCCACCGCCTTGGCGGCGGAGTGGAGATTGCCGGACCCGTAGTCGATCAGCGCGACGCTCACCGCCACCGCTCCGCGTCGGGGAACAGGCCGATGACCGGCTCGCTCCGCCGCGCGAACGAGGCAGGCGCGCTCGGCATGCGCCACGCGCGGCGCTCGGCCGGCCTCTCGAGCCAGCGCGCAAAGGCCTTCGCCTCCGCTTCCTCGCGGTCGGCGGCAGTGACCACGTCCACGGCCGGCTTCCTTCGCCGCCAGGTCCAGCGCCGGAGGCTGTTCGCCTCGAGGCCGATCAGGAGCGCCAGCAGCACCTCCGCCAGAAGGGCGCTGAAGCCGCCGATGCCGGCCGCCTGCAGGGCAATCGCGAGCCCGACGACCGCGACGAGCACGGCAAGGCCGGCGAGCCAGAGCCGGTGCCGGAAGAACCACAGGAACGTGAACAGGAAGGCGCCCCAGGCGAAGCCGTCGCGGACCAGCTCGGCGTCGTCGAGCGCCTCGGCGTCGCCCGGCTCGGCGCCAACCGGAACGTGCAGGGTATAGGTGGCGGCCATGCGCGCTCCTATAACGATCCCTTGGTGGAGGGAACGCGGCCTTCCTCGCGCGGATCGGCCGCGACGGCCTGGCGCAGGGCGCGGGCGAGCCCCTTGAAGCAGCTCTCGGCGATGTGGTGGCTGTTGTCGCCGTAGAGCGTCTCCACGTGCAGGGTGATGCCGCCGTGCACCGCGAAGGCCTGGAACCACTCGCGCACGAGCTCGGTGTCGAAGGCGCCGATCTTCGCCGCCGGAAAGGCGCTGCGGAAGACCAGGAAAGGCCGCCCGGAAATGTCGAGTGCGACGCGCGTCAGAGCCTCGTCCATGGGCAGGTGGATGTCGGCATAACGGGCGATCCCCTTCTTGTCGCCCAGCGCCTTCAGGAAGGCCTGGCCGAGGGCGATGCCGGTATCCTCGGTGGTGTGGTGGTGGTCGACATGCAGGTCGCCCGTCACCTTCACCTCGACGTCGAAGAGGGCGTGGCGCGCGAGCAGCTCCAGCATGTGGTCGAGGAAGCCGACCCCGGTGGCGATGGTGGCCTTGCCCGTGCCGTCGAGGGCGAGGGACACGGACACGTCGGTTTCGGCGGTCCGGCGGCTGACGCTCGCGGCGCGCATGGGAACTCTCATGGTGGGAACCGTCGGCGGCTGTCTAGCAAGGCCGGGGCCGCAGCGCCACCCGCCGGCCCCGCTCGCTGTCATGGTCGGCCTTGAGCCGACCCTCTCGGGCCGCAGCAGGCGTTGGAGGCGCCCTGCTCGTTACGAGGTCCTCGGGTCTTCGCTTCGCCCTCGGATGACGCCCTGCGCACCTGGATTTCCGGCCATGCGCCATTAAGTAGAAATCGTTCCCGGAGTTCCCCTCCCGCCATGGCCGACGACACCTCCCCGCGCATGCACGCGACGACCATCCTCATGGTCCGGCGGGGCGCGCGCGTCGTGATCGGCGGCGACGGGCAGGTGAGCCTCGGCCAAACCATCGTCAAAGGGAACGCCAAGAAGGTCCGCCGGCTCGCCAAGGGCGCCGTGATCGGCGGCTTCGCCGGCGCCACGGCCGACGCCTTCACCCTGTTCGAGCGGCTCGAGGGCAAGCTCGAGCAATATCCGGGGCAGCTCATGCGCGCTTGCGTCGAGCTGACCAAGGACTGGCGCACGGACCGCTACCTGCGCCGGCTCGAGGCCATGATGCTGGTCGCCGACCGCGATGTCGGCCTGCTCCTCTCCGGGGCCGGCGACGTGCTCGAGCCGGAAGGCGGCGTCATGGCCATCGGCTCCGGCGGCAATTACGCCCTCGCGGCCGCGAGGGCCCTCGCCGACACCGAGATGGAGGC
>DASQLE010000207.1:0-4190 GCA_035630175.1 Beijerinckiaceae bacterium | reverse complement strand
GTCGGATAATTCCAATTGCCGCGCAGCTGCATGGATCAACCTTTTCTTGTCATTCCGGGGCTCGCCCTACGGGTCCGGCCGAAGGCCGGCCCGATGATAGGCTCCGGCGAGAACCCGGAACCCACTCTCGCACTCTCCCCTTGTCATCACCGGGCTTGTCCCGGTGATCCCGTTTCGTGAGGCGCCGCTCTTCTGATCGGGATGGCCGGGACAAGCCCGGCCATGACATGAGAAGCGGCCAGTCATGGGTTCCGGGTTCCGCTCCGCGGCCCCGGAATGACGCTGATAGTAACGGTTAAGCCGGGATTGCGTCTTCCAGGATGGCGAGCGCCCCCATCATCTCGGCTTCCGTGATGGTCAGCGGCGGCGTCAAGGTCAAGACGTTGCCCATGGTGGTCTTGAACGACAGCCCAGCGTCGAGGGCGCGGTAGAGGATCGCCTCGGCGAGGTCGTTGTCCGGCTCCTTCGTGTCGCGGCTCTTGACGATCTCGACGCCGAGGAGGAGCCCGCGCCCGCGCACGTCGCCGACGACGGAGCGGCGGCTCTTCAGCGCCTCGAGCCGCTCGAGCGCGAGCGCGCCGATGCGGGCGGCGTTGCCGACGAGATCCTCGTCCTCGATGATGGCGATGGTGGTCAGCGCCGCCCGCGTCGTCACCGGATTCTTCTCGTGGGTGTAGTGGCCGAAGGCCCAGGCGCCGCCGACGTCGAGATGCGCCCGTGCGATGACGGCCGCGATCGGCAGGATGCCGCCGCCCAGCGCCTTGCCGAGGACGAGGATGTCGGGCACGACGCCCTCGCGCTCGCAAGAAAACATCGTGCCGGTCTTGCCGAGGCCGGTCGGGATCTCGTCGAAGATGAGGAGCGTGCCGTGGCGGTCGGAGATCTCGCGCACGCTGCGCCAGAAGCCGGGCGGCGGCACATAGGGCACCGCCCGCACCGGCTCGGCGACGAGCGCCGCCACGTCCGGATCGTGCGTCAGGACGTAATCGATCATGCGCGCGCAGGCGGCGCCGCTCTCCTCGGGGCTTGCCTGGCCGTAGGGGCAGCGGTAGCCGCCGAACGGCGGCACGTGCAGAGCGCCGGGCGCGAGCGGCGCCGCCGGCCCCGAGCGGAACAGCGCCTCGCCCGACAGCGCCCCGGCGCCGAAGCCGGCACCGTGAAAGGCGTCCCAGAAGGACAACGTCTTGAAGCGCCCGGTCGCCGTGCGGGCGATCTTCACCGCTACCTCGACCGCGTCCGAGCCGCCGGTGGTGAACAGCACCTTGGAGAGATCGCCCGGTGTGATCGCGGCGAGCGTCTCGGCGAGCTCGACGGCTGGCTCGCAGGCGTAGCGGCGCGGCGCGAAGGGGAGGGCGTCCATCTGCTCGGCAACCGCGCGCTTCAGGCGCGGGTGGCCGTAGCCGATATGGTGGACGTTGTTGCCGTGAAAATCCATGTAACGGCGCCCGGCCGCGTCCTCGATCCAGATGCCCTCCGCCTTGGCGATGGCATTGAGGCACGGCGTCGACACGGACTGGTGCAGGAAGGCTCGTGCGTCGCGGGCGAGGAGGGCGCGCGTCGGCTCGTCGAGGGCGCCGGCCTGCCAGCGCGCGCGGCGGTCGGTCAGGTTGGTGTCGCCCTCCGATTCCGCAAGACGAGCACGGGACTTCACGGCTTCCGGCTTGGAATGGACGCTCACGTCAGCGCTTCCGCCACCGCTGCAGGCGCTCGAAGACGAGCGCGTTGAGCGCCAGATGCAGGAGCTTGGCGGCGATGGCCGTCGCCATGATGGTCGTCGCCATGGCGGCCGCGGCGGCGATGGCGCCCGCCTCGTCCATATGCACGATGGCGATCGAGGCGAGCTTCGTGCCGGCGCCGTAGAGGAAAATCACGGCCGAGACCGTCGTCAGCGCGTTGACGAACAGGTAGACGGCGACATCGAGGATCGCCGGCGTGCAGATCGGCATCGTCACCCGCGCGAAGGTAAGCCAGAACGGCACTTTCAACGAGGCGGACACGGATTCGAACTCGGGATCGATCTGCTTCAAGGCCGTCAGGGCGGTGATGTGCGCGACCGTGTAGAAATGCGCGACCGAGTTGAGCACGAGCACGGTGAGCGTGCCGTAGAGGACGTTAAGCGGGTTCCAAGCGGCATTGAAGAAGAACACGTAGCCGAGGCCGAGCACGAGCCCGGGCACGGCCATCGGCAGCATGGCGAGGAATTGCGCGAAGGCGCGGCCGGCCGAGAACACCTTCAGCTTTTCGATCAGATACGCCCCGGCGAACACGATGGCGGTGCCGAGGATCGCGGCGAGGCCCGCCATCTTGAGCGAGTTGACGTAGGGCTCCCAGCCGCCCGGCTCGGCATTCTCCATGACGTAGTTGCCGAGCGTCAGCGCCAGGTTGTAGGGCCAGTAGCGGATGAACGAGGCCCAAACCGACACGCCGTAGGTGGCGAGGATGCAGCCGCCGGCGACGGCGCAGAATGCGACAAGGGCGAGATCGCGTAGGCGGTCCGGCTTCGGCTCGTAGGGCACGGCGCGCGCCGACAGGAGCGCCACCTGGCGCCGCTGCGCGAGCCGGTCGACCGCGAAGGCCAGCACCGCCGGCACGAGCAGGATCATGCCGACGACGGCGCCCATCTCGAAATTCTGCTGGCCGACGACCTGCTTGTAGGCGTCGGTGGCGAGCACGTTGAACTGTCCGCCGATGACTTTCGGGATGCCGAAATCGGTGACGACGAGCGTGAAAACGACGAAGGTCGCGCTGATCAGCCCGTAGCGCGCGCCCGGCAGCGTCACCGTCCAGAAGACGCGCCGCGGCGCCGTGCCGAGGGCGGCGGCGACCTCGTAGAGCCGCCCGTCGGCCAGCGCCAGCGCCGTCACGAGGACGAGCACGGCGTGCGGAAAGGTGTAGAACACCTCGGCCAGCACGATGCCGATCGGGCCGTAGATCGACTGCCCGAAGAGCGCCTGCCGCAGGAAGCCCTGGTTGCCGAAGATGTAGATCAGCGAGATCGCCGACAGCAGCGAGGGCGCGAAGACGGGCAGCAGCGCCAGCGCATAGAACAAGCCCTTCGCCGGCATGCGGCTGCGCGTCAACGCATAGGCGTAGAGGAAGGCGAGGGGGATGACGATGGCCGTCGTCAGCGCCGCCACCCAGACGCTGTTGAACAGCGAGACGACCAGCGTCGGCGTCGTGAAATAGGTGCGGAAGTTGGCGAGCCCGACGAAGGCGCCGTCGGCGTTCTGGAAGCTCTTCGACAGGAGCGCCCACAGCGGCAGGGCGATGACGACGAGCAGGAACAGCGCGAGAAGCGCGATGAGGCCCGTGGCGACCTGCTGCTCGGTGCCGAAGCGACGCAATCCGAGGGCCAGAGGGGGCCGGACGGTTTGCGTCGCGAGCTGGGCCATGGCCGGCGCTTACGCCTGCACGCCATCGACGAAGACGCGCAGCGCTTCCGGCGGGAAGGCGACGGCCCGCGTCTGCCCGACTGCGATGGTGAGGTCGCGCATGGCGTTGGTCGAGAAGTCCGCCGCGATCGGGTGTGTGGGCGAGACCACGGGCGCGAGCTCGGCGCGGCAGAACGAGCCGAGAAAGGAAAGCCGCTCGATCGTGGCCTCGAAACGGTTCGGCGTGTCGGCCGCGATGCTGCGCGTGCGCACGTCCTCCGGGCGCATGGCCAAGCGGATGGAAGCGCCCGGCGGGAGCGCGACGCGGTCGGCGACGCGAAGCTCGAGGGCGCCGACCTTGACGGTTCCGGGCCCGGTCACGACGGCGTCGAGGAAAGTCATGTGCCCGACGAAATCGGCCACGAACGGCGTCGCCGGAAAACGATAGATCTCCTCCGGCGTGCCGACCTGGTCGATCACCCCCTGATTCATGACGACGATGCGGTCGGCCATGGCGAGCGCCTCCTCCTGGTCGTGCGTCACCATGATGGTGGTGACGCCGAGGCGGCGCTGCAGCGCGCGGATCTCATCGCGCAGGCGCACGCGCACCTTGGCGTCGAGGGCTGAGAGCGGCTCGTCGAGGAGGAGCAGGCCCGGCGAGGTCGCGAGCGCGCGCGCCAGCGCCACGCGCTGCTGCTGACCGCCCGAGAGCTGCACCGGATATTTGTGCTCCTGGTCGGCCAGCCCGACGAGGGCAAGCAGCTCGTCGACCCGGCGTTTGATCTCGGCGCTCGAGCGGCGCCGGTTGACGAGCCCGTA
>DASQLE010000206.1:0-2697 GCA_035630175.1 Beijerinckiaceae bacterium | reverse complement strand
GCGCGTCATGCCATGCACTCCCGCAGAACGAGGAGGCTGCGCCGCAGCCAGGACTTCATGGTGCCGAGCGGCACGCCGGCACGCGCGGCGAGCTCGCCGTGGCTGAGCCCGTGCATATAGGCCAGCACCACTGCCCGGCGGCGCACCGGCTCGAGACGCTCGAGACAGCGCCGCAGGGCGCCGGCTTCGGACAGCCGCGCGATCACGCTTTCCGGACTCTCCTCGTCGCCGACGAGGCCCAGCGGCTCGAAATCGGCGATCAGGTCGGTGCGGACCTCGCCGCGCAGGATGTTGAGGGCGCGGTGCCGCAGCACCGTGTAGAGCCACGTCTTCGCGGCGCCGCGCGCGGCGTCGAAGGTCCCGGCGCGCTGCCACACCTGCACAAACGTGTCGTGCACGGCCTCTTCCGCGAGCTGCCGCCGCCGCAGGATGCGCAAAGCGACCCCGAGCATGCGCGGCGCCTCCGCCTCGTAGATCCGGCGCAAGGCGGCGCGGTCGCCGCCGGCGCAGCGGCGCAGGTCGTCATCGAGATCGAGGCTTTCCGGTTCCGCACCCCGCAAAGACGCCTCCGCACGCCCGTTTCCGAGATCACGGAACGATACACGGCAGCGCCGCCGGTGGATGCAGAGGCGAGAAATATTTTCGCCGCCCTGCATCCGCTCCGGAACGCGGCGGGTAACCCGTGGGCCGCACCAGAGGTCGGCTCAACGCCAGAGGAGATGAACTATGAAACGTGTCACTCTCGCCGCAATGCTGCTCGCCACGACGGCGCTCGCCGGCGCCGCCCGTGCCGAGACGGTCGCCGCTCTCGTCGGCGACGAGACCATCGCGGTCGTCGACACGGCCCAGAAGAAGGTGACCAAGACGTGGAAAGTGTCGGGCGCGAGCGGCAAGCTCGTCGGCATCGACGTGCGGCCCGCCGACGGCATGCTCTACGGCCTCACCGCGGACGGGGTGATCTGGACGATCGACAGCTCGTCCGGCAAGGCGACGCAGAAATCGAAGCTCGACATGCCGCTGCCGTCGGGCGGCACCATCACGGTCGACTTCAACCCGGCGGCCGACCGGCTCCGCGTCATCGGCTCGAACGGCGCCAACCTGCGCATCAACGTCGATGACGGCAAGGTGACGAAGGACGGCGACCTGAAGTTCGCGGAGGGCGATGCGCACAAGGGCAAGACGCCCAAGATCGTCGCCGGCGCCTATACCAATTCGATGAAGGGCGCCAAGGAGACGACGCTCTACGACATCGACGCGACCGGAGCGGTGCTGCGCCAGGCGCCGCCCAACGACGGCGTCCTCAACACGGTCGGCATGCTCGGCATGAGCGGCGACGGCGCCGCCTTCGACATCGTCGCGGACGGGCAGGCCGGCAATACCGGCTGGCTGATGGCGAAGGACACGCTCTACCGGGTCGATCTCACGAGCGGCAAGGGCGCCGAGGTCGCCAAGATCGCCGGCGTCAGCGGCACCGTGCGCGACATCGCCGTCATGCCGAACATGTAACCCGTAGGGGTCCGGAGTGCGCGCCGCGACCTCGCGTCCGGCGCGCCTCTCACTCGGTGCAGCTCCGGCCGGTTGCGGCGAGGCCCTCGTCCAGGAGGTCGCCAAGGTTGGGGATGCCGAGGAGCCAGTCCGCCGTCGAGACGGAGCTCGCGTCCTCGCGCTCGCGGGCGAGGCGCACGGCCTCGACCCATTCCTCGGGTTCGAGGTCGCCGCGCCCGATATAGACGAGGGCGATGAGGTCGTGGCGCTCGTCCTCGTTGAGGCCGGCGATCACCTCCCTGACTTCCTCCTCGGTGGCGTCGTCCGGGGTGGTGACAAGCGTGTCGAGATTGGCGTCGTCGATGGGGTTCGATCCGGAGGCCGGATCGGTATCGCCCTCCTTCATGTCGATCGCCCGTGCCCTGACGATGATGTCGCAAACCTTGTCCAAGGCGATGTCCATGGCCGTTCCCCTCTCCATCGATCAGAGGGGACAACCCGCAAAACCCGCCGCGGTTCGGGCCGCTGCCGCTTTCGGCATGCTCGAGCTGAAGGCCCGTCGCGTTCCGGGCGGGACTCGGCTACACACGCCGCCGCTTCCAAATCCCCCGGACCCTCATGTCTCCTGCCGTCACGCCCATCATCCTGCTCGCCGTCTCCAACGTGTTCATGACCTTCGCCTGGTACGGCCACTGAAATTCAAGGCGGCGCCGCTCTGGGCGGTCGTGCTGGTGAGCTGGGGCATCGCCTTCTTTGAATATTGCCTGGCGGTGCCGGCCAACCGCATCGGCTCCGCGGCGTATACGGCGGCCGAGCTGAAAACGCTCCAGGAGGTCATCACGCTCGGCGTCTTCGCCGGGTTTTCGTCCTTTACCTGAAGGAGCCGATCACCTGGAACCACGCGGTCGGCTTCGCCCTGATCGCCGCCGGCGCCTTCTTCATCTTCTCGGGACGATGAGGTCCTTGAGCCGTCGGATATCCGCCACAGACCTATGCTTCCGCCGCCGCTTCCAGGGCGGATGGAGCGGACCATGGTTCTGCAGACAACTCGTTTTCTCGGCGTCGTCCTGACGGCCTTGGCGCTCGTTCCCGCGGGCGCGCATCTGTTCGAGCTGCCGAACAAGGTCGGCCTGTCCCAGGAGCACTATTTCATCGTGCAGGGAATCTACCGGGGTTGGGCCCTGTTCGGCCTTGTCCTGTTTCCCGCCGTGA
>DASQLE010000205.1:0-2118 GCA_035630175.1 Beijerinckiaceae bacterium | reverse complement strand
GACCGCCATCGTCTTCCAAAGCGTCGCGAATTGGCCGGTCTCGACCATCAGCACCCGGTCGCCGGCCGACAGCGTGTTGACCAGCGCGCCTTCCCAGGCGCCGGTGCCGGTGGCGGTGTAGATGATCACCGGCTTCGTCGTCTTGAAGATGGTCTTGATGCCGTCCAGCGCGCGCCGGGCGAGCTTGGCGAATTCCGGCCCGCGGTGGTCGATCACGGCGGTGTCCATGGCCCGCAGGATGCGGTCCGGCACAGGAGTCGGCCCGGGGATCTGCAGGAAATGGCGGCCCGCCTTGCGGGACGAGTTCGCGGCCATGGGCGTCTCCTTGGTCTGGCGGGTGCCGGGTTTCAGGCCCCGATCAATGATGAATGCCCGGCGCAGTCAAGGGCGCGGCGCGGCTTCGACCCGCCGCAAGGCTGCGCCAGGCTTCGGCGAAGCGGAGAGCGTTCTGCGCCACCTCGGCGGCGGACAGGGTCGGCGTGAAAAGGGCGGAGCCGAGCCCGAAGCCGTCGGCGCCCGCCTCGATGAAGGGCTGCATCGTGTCCGGCTTGATGCCGCCGACCGGCAGGAACAGCGCATCCTTCGGGAACACGGCGCGCCAGGCGCGCACGATGGCCGGCGGCATGGCCTCGGCCGGGAACAGCTTGATGGCATCCGCTCCGACCTTGAGGGCGGCGAAGCCCTCGCTCGGCGTGGCGACACCCGGCGTGCAGGCGAGACCGAGTTCGCGCGCTCGGGCGATCACGGCGGGGTCCGAATGCGGCATGACGATCAGCCGGCCGCCGGCGTCGCGCACCCGATCCACGTCCTGCGGATCGAGAACCGTGCCGGCGCCGATCATCGTGTCGGGAAACGCTCTCGCCAACCGTTCGATGCTGACGAAGGGCTGCGGCGAGTTGAGCGGCACCTCGATCATGCGAAAGCCCGCCTCGACGAGCGCGGCGCCAATGGCTGCGGCGCTTTCGGGCGCAAGCCCGCGCAGGATCGCGACGAGCGGGAATTCGGACAAGAGTTGACGGAAATTCATGCCGGGCCTGCGCTGTCGGGAACCGCCGCCAAGTAGGCTTCGCCCGGCGCAAGGTCAACGGGATCGCACGGCCGAGACGAAGGCGGGGAGGGGCCGACTGCTTGCCTGCGCCGGTTGAGCGGCGCCGCTCAGGTCGGCGAGCCGCGGGGCGGCATGGTCGGACCGGTCTGATGCTCCCCGGTGACGCGCTCGACGGCGAAGCCGGCCGTCACGCCGTGCACGAGCGTCGAGGCCAGGATGGTGAAGGCGATCGTCGCCCAGAGCTGATACTCGTTGACGAGCTCCAGATGATGGCCGGCATAGGCGAGGTAATACACGGAGCCGATGCCGCGAACGCCGTAGAAGGCCACGACGACCCGCTCGCGGCCTTGCAGGCGCGTGCCGACCAGCGAAAGCCACGCGGTGATCGGGCGGATCACGAAAATCAAGGCAAGGCCGATGGCGGCGTGCGTCCAATCGAAATGCGGCCAGAGAGCCGGCAGGGCCGCGCCGACGGCGACAAGGATGATCGCAGTGAGCGCATGCTCGACGGATTCGGAGAAGTCGTGCAGCCGGCGGTGAAAGCGGTGGTGCGTTTCGGAGCGGCGCAGCGCGTAGCCCGACACGAAGGCGGCGATGAAGCCGTAGCCTTCGGCGAGCTCGGTGGAGCCGTAGGCCAGCAGCACGCCTGCCAGGGCGACCACGCCTGACCCGGTCTCCGACAGAGCGTTCTCGCGCGGCCAATCGAACAAAACCTTGCCGAGCAGCCAGCCGACGAGCGCGCCGCCGGCGACGCCGACCGCCACTCGATACACGACATCACGCGCAAGCCACTCGCCCGCGAGCTCGAGGCTCAGCACGCCCGTGGCCGCGACGGCGATCCCGAGATGCACGAACGGAAAGGCGAGGCCGTCATTGAGGCCGGCCTCGGTCGTCAGCGTGTAGCGGACCGGATGCTCGCCGCCCTCCTGCGGCGGGCCGACCTGAACGTCGCCGGCGAGAACCGGATCGGTCGGAGCGAGAATGGCGCCGAGCAGGAGGCTCCCCGCCAGGGTCATGCCGGCGAGCGTCCAGCCGACCAGCGCGACGAGGCCGATGCACAGCGGCATGGC